>CAOKUK010000334.1 GCA_948472595.1 uncultured Eubacterium sp. | reverse complement strand
CGAGAGTGTGACTGGAGTTCAGACGTGTGCTCTTCCGATCTATAATAGGAAGCCTCCTTCTATTTCTAAGTGCGGCGCTGTAAGAAAGCGCCATGCGGTTTCTGAATTTTCCTCTTGCTGTAAGGTATCATGCAATGGAACTGTCTCATTGGTGCCATTATACTCCATAAAAATCCATTTGTAAAGAGAATAAATGAAAAAATGTGTGAAACGTTACATATACAAAGAAAATCGTTGATTTGTACAAAAACAGCGAATTATTTTTAGCAAAAATCACGAAATTAGCAAAAAAAGATTGACTTAGGGTTGAGAAAATGCTATATTTCAATCACAGATAAAATAACGTTTCATGAAAAAATGTGCGCACAATGAAACGAAAAGCCACAGCATTCATGTGAAATTTCATGAAATACTGGACGTCTGGCGAAAGAAAGGAGAGTCATTTATGAAAAATCCAAAATCGGCTGCCGCCGTGGCAGTTCCATGGAGCGGGAAGCCGCTGAAGAAACGGATTATGGATCATTGGCAGTTATATGCGATGCTGCTGATTCCGATTGTGCTGACAATTGTCTACAAGTACCTGCCCATGTATGGCATACAGATTGCCTTCCGGGATTACAAGGCCAGCCAGGGGATGTTTGGGAGCGAGTGGGTAGGGCTGAAGTGGTTTGAGCGTTTTTTCTCCGCGCCTACCTGCGTCAGGATGCTGTCCAACACCATACTGCTGAGCCTCTACAGCCTGCTCTGGAGCTTCCCAATCCCGATTATCCTTGCGCTGATGCTGAACCAGGTGAGGTTCCGGCGCTTTAAAAGGGTCACGCAGACGGTGTTGTATGCGCCGCATTTTATTTCCACCATGGTGGTCTGCGGTATGCTCCGCATTTTCTTAAGCCCGTCTGGAGGGCTGATTAACTTGCTGTTTGGCAGCAGCGTGGACTTTTTGACAGAATCCTCGGCGTTCCGTTCGATTTACATAGCTTCCGGCATATGGCAGGACGCAGGCTGGGGCATTATCGTCTACATGGCGACGCTGTCAAACATTGACACGTCCCTTTATGAGGCTGCGAAGGTGGACGGGGCTTCCCTGTTCCAAAGGATTCTGCATATTGACATCCCCCAGCTGCGCTCCATTATGGTGCTGAACTTGATTATGAGCGCAGGGGGGCTGATGAACGTAGGGTTTGAAAAAGTATGGCTGCTGCAGACAGAGCTGAATAAGGCGACCAGCGATGTGATTGCCGTGTATGTGTACCAGCAGGGTATTGAAAATGCCAAATACAGCTATTCCACGGCGGTGGGGCTGTTTAACACAGCGGTGAATATCATCTTGCTGATTGTGGTGAATAAGTTGGCAAGCAGGATATCCGAAGACGCGAGTTTTGTATAGGAGGTGCAGTATGAAAGCGAAAGCAAAATCTGGAAAGCTGACAGGATTTTCTGAAAGGACCAGCGATATCATCCTGGTGGCGATTTGCGCAGTCGTCCTGCTGATTGTTGCCTACCCACTGTATTATGTGCTGGTGGCCTCGGTGTCAGACCCTTACGACGTGTATGCGGGGAAGACCTTCCTCTTGCCGAGCCAGTTCACCCTGGATGGCTATAAGTCGGTGTTCGCGGATCCCAATATCCTGTCGGGGCTTCTGAACAGCTTTAAATATACCATTATTGGGACGGTGTTTTCTGTGGTCGTCCTCTACCTGGCGGCTTATCCGCTCAGCGTAAAGGAATTGCCCGGCAGGAAATTTTTCAGCATTTTCTTTATCATTACCATGTATTTCGGCGGCGGCATGGTGCCCACCTATTTAATCGTGAAGCAGACGGGGCTTATCAACAATATGTGGGCGCTGTTCCTTCCGGGGGGCGTTGCCGTGGGGAATATGATTATCGTGCGGAATTTCTTTGAGAACAGCATTCCCAAGGAAATGATAGAGGCGGCGGAGATAGACGGCGCTTCCAAGTGGACCACATTCCTGCGCATCGTGGTGCCCTTAAGCCGGTCCATTATGGCGGTTATGGTGGTGTTCTCCATGGTGGCTTACTGGAACGACTGGTTCACGTCCCTGATTTACCTGCCGGATCCGGCGAAAGCGCCGCTGCCTTTGGTGCTGCGCAACATATTGATTAAGAGCTCTGCCAGCGCCAGCCAGGCCAGCACAATCGCAGGCGGCTATGCGGAGCTGAACAAGATGACAGAGATGATTAAGTTCTCATCCATCATCATTGCGGCAGCCCCCATGCTGGTCATTTACCCCTTTGTGCAGAAATACTTTGAGAAGGGCTTCATGGCGGGCGCAGTGAAAGGATAGCCTTGACCGTGGCAATAGGTAGCATAGAAAGGATGGATAGTGATGAAAAGAATAGGACTGTGGAAAAAGCTTGCGCCCTGTATTATGGCGATAAGCCTTGGGGTGTCCATTACGGCCTGCGGCAATGAATATGGCAATCATGAGAAGGGGGTCGCCAACACGGACACTTCCCAGAAGGATTTTGCCATCATGGGAGGCATGGGCGCCTTGAGCACGAGCTATGACAAGAAGCCAGTGTTGAACCAGCTCCAAGAGGAGACAGGAATCCACATTGACTGGAACACGATGAGCGAATCTTTGGCGGAGCAGGTGAATATCCGCATCGCTGGGGGAGACCTCCCAGACGCCTTTATCGGCGTGGGGTTCAACAACTATGACATTTCCAGGTATGGGGACGACGGCACGTTTATTGACCTGACGCCCTACCTGACGGAAGAGTATATGCCGAACCTAAGCAAGATATTGGAAGAGAACCCGGATATCAAGCGGGCGATCACCATGGACGATGGGTACATCTACGGGCTTCCGGCAGGGGAGCGCATGGGGATGGCGGGCATTGGCAAAGAGGAGGATTACAGCATCTACAGCATCCCGCAGTTTTCCATGATCAACAAGGCTTGGCTGGACGACCTGGGATTGGAAGTCCCCACCACGCTGGAGGAGCTTCATGCAGCGCTGAAGGCCTTTAAAGACAATGACATGAGCGCCAAATACTATGGCAATGCGCCTGGAAGCACCATCCCCATGAGCACGGGATTTGACCAGTGGTGCTGGGGGCAGAATATCTTCTATGCGGGCTTTGGATTCACCAACTGGCCCAATGATGTGTGCAACGACTTGGTG
>CAOKUK010000333.1 GCA_948472595.1 uncultured Eubacterium sp. | reverse complement strand
GGCTTTTGTATTGTCTGCCAACTGGGTCCCCATGATGTGGCGCACCTGGTTCATCAGGCCCTCATTCTCCACCGGGAAAATAATCTCCACCCGGCGGTCCAAATTCCTGGGCATCCAATCTGCGCTCCCCATGTAAATCTCTTCCTGTCCATCATTGTGGAACCAGAAGATGCGGCTGTGCTCCAAGAAATTCCCCACAATGGAACGTACCCGGATATTCTCGCTGACGCCCGGGATGCCTACCTTCAGGCAGCAAATCCCGCGGATGACCAAATCAATCTTCACGCCTGCCGCAGAGGCCTCGTACAAGGCTGCGATAATGTCCCTGTCGCAGAGGGAATTCATCTTCGCTTTGATGAAGGCCTCCCTCCCTGCGTTGGCATGATTGATTTCCCGCTTAATCAGCTTCAGGAAACGCTTGCGCAGCCAAATGGGCGCCACCACCAGCTTGTTCCAGGAAAGGGGCTCCGAATAGCCAGACAGCATGTTGAAGACAGCCGTCGCATCCTCACCGATTGCCTCGGAGAAGGTGAACATGCCCAAATCCGTATAGAGCTTTGCGGTGGAATCGTTGTAATTCCCTGTCCCCAAATGCACGTACCGGCGAATGCCGTCCTCCTCCTTACGCACCACCAAGGCAATCTTGCTGTGGGTCTTAAGGCCCACCAAGCCATAGATGACGTGGCAGCCTGCCTTTTCCAGCTTCTTGGCCCATACGATATTGTTCTCCTCGTCAAAACGCGCCTTCAGCTCTACCAAGACTGACACCTGCTTGCCATTCTCCGCAGCCTGCGCCAAGGATGCGATAATGGGGGAATTGCCGCTGACCCGGTAAAGGGTCTGCTTTATGGCCAGCACATCTGGGTCTTTGGCCGCCTGGCGGATAAAATCCACCACCGGGTCGAAGGTCTGGTAAGGATGGTGCAGCAAGATATCGCCTTTGCGGATGACCTCAAAAATGTCCTCGCCTGGCACAATCTGGGGCACCCTCTGGGGCTTGTGAGCCGGATAGCGCAGGCTGTCGCCGCCCTCAATGCCGTACATCTTCATTAAGAAGGTAAGGTCTATGGGGCCGTTAATCTTAAAGATATCCTCTTGGGCAATGTGCAGCTCATCCTGAAGGATTTTCAGCAGCCGCTTATCCACCTTCTCCTCCACTTCCAGGCGGATGACCTCGCCCCACTGCCTTTTCTTCAGCTGCTTCTGGATTTCCTGCAGCAAATCCTCCGCCTCATCCTCATCAATGCTCAAATCCGCATTCCTCATAATGCGGTAGGGATAGGCGCATATCACATGGTAATTCAAAAACAGGCGGTGGATGTTGCGCTCAATCATCTGCTCCAGCAGGATGTAAGTCTGATACCCTTCCTCAGCAGAAGGGATCTGCACAATCCGGGGCAGCACGGAGGGCACTTGCACGGTGGCAAATTCAAGCTCCCCTTTCTTATCCTCCTTCTTGGTCAAAAGCGCCGCAATGTTCAGGGACTTATTGCGGATTAAGGGGAAAGGCCTGGAAGCATCCACAGCCATAGGCGTAAGGACTGGGTAGACAGCTTCCTCAAAATAGCGGTCCACGTATTCTGCCTGGGATTCTGTCAAATCCTCATGGGCGTCCACAATCTGTATCCCATGGTTGTGGAGCAGGGGCACCAGAGATCGGTTATAGGTCGAATACTGCATCTCCACCAGCGCCCTGGTATCCTTATTGATCGCCTCTAGCTGCTCCTTCGCCGTCATGCCCGCAATGTCCTTCTTCTTGTACTCTGCATGGACCATATCCTTTAGGGACGCCACCCGCACCATGAAAAACTCATCCAGGTTTGAGGATGTGATGCTGACAAATTTCAGGCGCTCCAACAAAGGTATATTCTTATCCCGAGCCTCGTTCAAGACCCTGTGATTAAATTTCAGCCAGCTTAATTCGCGGTTTTCATAATATTCCGGCTTTAGGAAATCTTTTTCTTTATCCTTTTCTTTGTCCTTTTCCTTCTCTTTCTCTTTATCCTTTTCTTTGTCCTTTTCCTTCTCTTTCTCTTTATCTTTCTCTCTTTCTTTTTCCATGTTATGGCCTCCTCCTTTTCTAAAATCCCCCATATTTCCCATTTCCCCAACACTTTGGCATAACCGTCCAAAGCTCGCTTCCCAACCCTCACATTTTAGCCTGACTGCCCATGGTACATTTCTCTATTTCTTGCACTTTGGCACAACTGCCCAGAATGCTTTCCCTCTATCTTCTCAAGCTAAGAAAAAACTTTCTTCTCCCGAATCGTAGGCTTCACGCTGAAGACTTCTTCAAAGGAATGCGCATAAGCCGGCAGCAGGCCTTTCTCCAAGATAATGTTCTCTGAGGACTCCACAGTTATGATCAATTCCCTTTCCCGCAACACAGCCTTCATCTCCTTGAATTTCTGCTTGTGGCTCCGGTCTAGGGCATTGGCAATCTTTAAGATAGCTGTCAGCTTGGACACTACCATATAGCTGGCCTGATCCAGCTTGTCACTCACATCCCCATAGGACAGGGAGGACTTCGATGTGTAACGGACAATATTCCCCACCATCTCCTGCTCCAAATGGTTCACTCCAATAATCTCTGACGCCATCACAATCTGGTAAGAGCATTCAGCCTGATTCACCAGGCTAATGTAACGCCCGCAGTCGTGGAGGATTGCCGCCACTTGCAGCAACAGGCGCTCCCGTTTCCCCATTCCATGGATTTTCTTCATGGCGTCAAACACAACCGTGCACATGGACAGCACCGCCTCCGTATGGCTGGAATACCCCTGGTAACGCTCCGCAAGGCTCTTGGCCGCATCTAAAATGTCCTCCTCAAAGCTATGGGCAAAGGTCACCATGCGCCTTCGTTCCGCATAATCGCAGATAATCCCGTCGTTGATATTGACCCCAGGCACCCAGATATGGCTGGCATTCAGCTCCTCTGTCAGCCGCTTATAAAGAACCACGGAGGGCACAATCAATGAGTCATGCTCATTGGGCAGGTTCAGCTCCTCGGAAATCTCCTCGGAAGATTTCTTGCTCCATTTCTTCAAAAGCTTCAGGAACCGCTCTGTCTCAATGGTCCCGTCCTCTTCTTTTTTCGAAAAACTCTTTACAATCTCATTTATGTAATCCCCCAGCACGACCACATACTGG
>CAOKUK010000332.1 GCA_948472595.1 uncultured Eubacterium sp. | reverse complement strand
CACCAAAAAAGACCAGTGCAAAGTGCACCGAGGCGGCATGGTGACCGTCATTGACGTGGACGATGTGGTGGTGGGGGATAAGGTCTTGCTGCAGTCCGGGGACAAAATCCCAGCGGACGGCATTTTGGTGTCCGGCGACCTGCGGGTGGACAATTCTGCTCTGAATGGGGAAGCGGAGGAGTGTAAGAAGAATGCCGTTGCAGAGGATGTGCAGCTGGCGGAGGACATCACGGGGGACACCTTCGTGGATGGGCATTCCCTGTTCCGTGGAGCAGTGGTATTTGACGGGGAGGGCATTTTAGACGTCCGCAAGGTGGGCTTAAAGACCATGATGGGCAAGATGGCGGAGGAAATGCAGGAGGACGAGCCGGATTCCCCGTTAAAGGTGAAGCTTGCCAAGCTTGCCAAGCAGATTTCTACTTTTGGCTATATCGGGGCGATTGTAATCGCCATTTTATACTTTGCGTACTTTGTCACCTCCGCAGGCGGCTTTTCTGCCTTCTTTGGCTTGGGCATGGAAGTGGTCGTCAAGAAGATTGTAGAGGCTGTGTCCCTGGCAGTGGTCATCATTGTCTGTGCCGTGCCGGAAGGCCTGCCCCTGATGATTTCCCTGGTGCTGATGCAGAACACCAGCAAGATGCTGAATCACAATGTGTTGGTGCGTAAGGCAGAAGGGATTGAGACTGCGGGCTCCTTGAATATCTTGTTCAGCGACAAGACCGGGACTATCACGAAGGGCATGCTGGAGGTAGTGGACTTCTTTACGGCAGATGGGAAATCCATTCCAATCCCAGAGCTTTCCGGGCATGAGCGGGTAAAGACCCTTTTGGATTTTGCCATTGGGAAAAATACCCAGTCCATGTATGATGGGGAGCATCGGGTAATCGGCGGCAACGCCACGGACCAAGCTTTGATGAAGTTTATCGGGGAGGCCACTTTCCGCAGCCTGGAGGCAGATAAGGAAAATGCCGTCACGAAATCCCAGGGCTTTAACTCCACCAACAAATTCAGCCAGGCAAGGATTGACCGGCAGGGGAAGACCTTCTATAAGGGCGCCCCGGAACGGCTTCTGGCCATGGCCACGAAGTGCCTGGATGAAAACGGGGACGTGAAGCAGATGAATAAGGCGGCGTTGGATCAGAAGATTGACGCCCTTGCGGCAAAAGCAATGCGCGTGCTGGCCTTTGGGTACTCCGAAAAGGACATGACAGAGAATAAGATTAATGACGATATTGTGATTATCGGCTTGGTGGGCATCCGGGACGACGTGAGGCCGGAGGCCAAGGAAGCCATCCAGGAAGTGCAGAAGGCGGGCATTCAGGTCGTCATGATTACTGGGGACAGGCTGGAGACAGCCGTTGCCATTGCCAAGGATGCAGGGCTTTTGCGGCAAGAGTCCGACCGGGCGATTTCCTCTGCCCAGCTGAATGAGATGTCGGACGATGAGGTGAAGAAAATTATCCCCAATATCCGCGTGATTGCCCGGGCGCTGCCCACGGACAAGTCCAGGATGGTGCGCCTGTGCCAGGAAATGAATTTGGTGGTGGGCATGACAGGGGACGGCGTGAACGATTCCCCGGCCTTGAAGCGGGCAGATGTGGGCTTTGCCATGGGCAGCGGGACGGAAGCCGCCAAAGAAGCCGGCAAGATTGTCATTTTGGATGATAACTTTAAGTCCATCAAAGACGCTATCTGGTATGGCCGGACCATTTACCACAATATCTTGAAATTCTGCAAGTTCCAGCTGGTCATCAATGTGGCTGCCGTTGTGGTGAGCGCCATTGCCCCCTTCTTCGGGGTGGAGGAGCCGCTGAAGGTGACCCATTTGCTGTTTGTAAACCTGGTGATGGACGGATTGGGCGCAATTATGTTAGGGAACGAGCCTGCTTTGAAGAAATACATGGACGAAAAGCCCAGGAGAAGGGACGAAAGCATTGTCAGCAAGAAGATGATGGCGCAGATTTTGACCATGGGAGCATGGCTGACGGCCATCAGCTTCCTGTACCTGAAGCTGCCCTTCTTCCGGAATTTATTTGAGACGGAAGAGCAGCATTTAACCGGGTACTTCGTATTGTTTATTGTGAGCGCCCTGTTCAATGGCTTCAATGTCCGGGATGACAAGTTCGGCATTTTCAAGGGGCTGGATGAGAATACCGGCTTCCTAAAGGTGTTCTTCACGATTATCTTGGTACAGGCCTTGATTGTGAATGCGGCATTGGTGCCCTTTACGGCCTTTACCTGGATTGGGAATATGTTCAGCTGCGTGCCCTTTGGCATTCAGGGATGGGTGGCAGTGGCGCTTTTGGCAGTGACCATGATTCCGGTGGATTTACTGCGAAAGGCGATTGTAGAGAGATAAGGCTGTAATGTCCCATAGATGTAAAGAATTAAGAAATGGTAGGGTTTTAGTCGCTGCTGGAGAAGGAAGGCAATTCCTTTCTCCAGCAGTTATGCGGTATGGATTTGTTTTGTGGCAGTTCCTAAGTGTAAAAAATTAACCTGCAAGAGAAAAGAGGGGCATAGGAATCAAAGGATGGTATTTTACTCAGATTTGGACAATACGCTAATCTATTCTTATAAACGCAAGATTGGGGAGGAAAAGCGCTGCGTTGAGGTTTACCAGGGGCGGGAGGTTTCCTTTATGACAGAGCGTTCCTGGCGGCTCTTGCGAAAAGTCAGCCAAAAGGCTCTGTTTGTGCCGGTCACCACCAGGTCGGTGGAGCAGTACCACAGGGTTGACCTGGGGATTGGGACGCCAAGCTACGCCCTGGCATGCAATGGCGGGGTTTTGCTGGCCGATGGCCAGAAAGATTTGGCATGGTATGGGGAGTCCAGGAAAATCGTCTCGGGATGCCAGGGGGAATTGCACAGGGCAAAGGAGGCGCTTCAAAGGGATGGGAACAGAAGCTTTGAGATTAGGGATATCGAGCGGCTTTTCCTGTTTACGAAAAGCGCAAGCCCAGAGCAGACTGTCCGGGACTTGCAGAATGTGCTGGACCATCAGCTGGTGGATGTGTTTTCCAATGGTGTAAAGGTGTATGTAGTCCCAAGGTGCTGACCAAGGGAAATGCAGTCCGCAGGCTCCAGGAGAGGCTGCAAAGGGAAGGGGGTTCTGCGGCAGGCAAAGGAAGGAAATTGGGACAGAAAGAGGCTGGGCTATGGGAAAGTGTG
>CAOKUK010000331.1 GCA_948472595.1 uncultured Eubacterium sp. | reverse complement strand
ATCCTTGGGGCGCATCGCCAGGATGCTCCATCGTACAAGGAATGTTTGGCATCCTGCCGTTAGAGGCTGGCTTTGACACCTTTTCCGTAAAGCTGCAGCCAGGCGGAATCTCCTCCGCAAGCGTGAAGGCGCCCACTGTAAAAGGCGCAGTCCTGGCCTCTTTTGAGCATGGCAGCGAGCAGGATCTGGCAGAAAACAAGCTGACGGCCTCCGTAACGGTTCCAGCCAACAGCAAGGCCATCGTATCCCTCCCCGCCCGCGGAACGTCTGCCTGCCTAATCGTAGACGGCGTGAAGGCGGACGCAGAATATGACGGAGCCTATTTAAGCGCCACCGTGGGTTCCGGCACCCATACCTTTTCCATTGACGCACCGACTGGTCTGGAGCTTAGCCTTTCCGGCGGAAATTCCATGGAAGTTGGGGACAAGGACAAAGCCGTCCTATACCAACTATACAGCAACGGCACAAAAGAAGCCATGGCGTCCGGCGTGATTTATTCTGCAGAAGGCGATGCGCTGGAAGTGGAGGCTGACGGAACTGTCACAGCCAAACAGGAGGGTACGGCGACCCTTACGGCATCCCCTGCCGTATTGGACAAGGCCTCCTTGGCATTCCCTGTAGAAATCACCAGCAAGGAAGCCTGGAGATTCTCTGGGACAGACAACCCCTTCGGCGGTAGCGTGACGCTGTCAGGCGGCAAGCTTTCCGTGCCGGTCAGCGCATCGGAAAACAACACCGCACACCAGGGGAACATTATATCCGGCACATTTGAAATAAAAAACGTGGCCGCAACCATCGCATTTAACGTAAAGGATGAGCAGAACCGCTATTTCTGGCAGTTCAGCAAGACAGAAGGGCTAAAGAGACACACGCAAATCAACAATGCGATTGCGCAATACGGAAGCACTGCTCCCATTTCCTTGAGGGATGGCGAAAACACCTTTGCCATTGCCACAAAGGGAAATAAAATCTATACCTGGCTGAATGGCGCCTGTGTCGACATCTGCGATGCGCACAGTTCCCTGCCCGCATCCGGCGGCTTCGGAGTCCGGACAGGGAGGACGGAATCCTTCACCTTAAACAGCATTTCCCTGGGCAGCGACTGGAACGCCCTATGGGCCAAAGCTGAGATTACCGTATCCAAGCAGAAGCCTGCGCCCCTTCCTTCCATTGTGTCTGCCGCAAAGCTGACAGATATCAAAGCAGTGAAAGGGACGTCCTTCCAAAAATTAAAGCTGCCCAAAACCGTAACGGTGGCTTTAGACGACAATACCACAAGAGAAGTTCCCGTAACATGGATTAGCAGCGCTTACAATGCGAACAAGACAGGAACTTACACGCTGAAAGGCGCCCTGGGAAAAGGGGAAGATTATCAGAACAACAAGAACGTACAGGCTTCTATCCGTATCCTGGTAGAGCAAAAGCCTTCCGTAAAACTCAATGCCAAGAACCTGCCCTTACAGAAAAAGAAGTCCACAACGGCATTAAAGGCCAGCGGGATGATTGCAGGCGACAAAGTGAAGAAATGGGCCAGCTCCAAACCGTCCATCGCTTCCGTAAATTCCAAGACGGGAAAAATAACAGCGAAAAAAGCCGGCACAGTAAAGATTACCGTAACCACGAATAAGGGAGCGACCGCATCCTGCACCATCAAGGTTCAGAATGGAACCGTAAAGACCTCAAAACTGAGCGCAACAAACATAAAAGGCAAAAAAGTCACGTTAAAGAGAAAGAAAAGCCTCAAGCTTGCCATCCTGCGCCAGCCGCTTACAGCGAATGACAAACTAACTTATAAGAGTTCCAAGCCCTCTGTGGCCAAGGTAAGCGCATCTGGGAAGATTACGGCCCAAAAGAAAGGAAAGACTGTCATCACCATAAAAAGCGCAAGCAAAAAGACCTTGAAAATCACTGTAACCGTAAAGTAAAGGCCAGACAAATTCTTGCTTGATTGAATTCCCATCTGCTGCGTTGTGCCCGATAAAGCGGCAAGCCCTCATCCATCGGCGCTATATCAACCGCCAGCCAAAAGCGGCGCATCCCTGGAATCCCAGGCGATGCGCCGCTTTATCTCTTTCTTATCCTATTACTTTATGCTTTTGTCCCTCTATGCCAATCCGTGCATATACGGCGATTGCCCTACTTTATCTTCACGGTCTTCTTCTGGCCTTTGCCTTTCAGCAGCTTCGCATAGGCCTTTTTCTGCGCCTTCGGCACGGTGATGACCGCTTTAGCGGAAATCCCCTTCAAGGCGCTCTTCCCTACGCTCTTGAGCTTCTTAGCCTTAATGGTGATTTTCTTCAATTTCGCACAAGAAGCAAAGGCGCCTTTCCCAATCTTCGACACATTTGCGCCGATTGTCACTTTCGTAAGCTTCTTGTTGCCCTTGAAAGCATTGGAAGCGATGCTTGTCACCTTGAAGGTATAGCCATTGAGCTTCACGGAGGCTGGAATTGAAACAGAAGCATAAGTCTTCTTCAATGGCGCGCTCAGCTCCACTGTTCCGCCTGACGCAGCAGACTTTGTCACCTTGTACTTGAAGTTCCCGCTCTTATAGGTCTTCCCCTTAACCGGAATCTGCTGCTTAATCTGGAAGCTCTTTTTGATGCTTCCTATATAATTTCCCTTAAACTTAATGGTAACGGTAGCCTTGCCCACTTTCTTGTTGTTCGCATAGGAAACACTGTAATCTGTGCCAGCCTTAAATCCTTTCACCTTCAAGCCAGGCTGTGTGATAGCCTTCCCTGTGTAGTACATCGTCTTGATGCCCGTAATGGTGGCTTTCGTCACTTTCTTCGGACTAATCGTGAATTTCACAACTTGGGATACTGCCGCTTTGTAATTCCCAACTGCCGCAACAAACCCCTTCACATAATAAGTCCCTGCGTTCACTGGGGATGCAATTTCCTTGGCGCAAGCCTCATCCGCATAGTATTTGTACGCAACGGATGCACCTGTGTTCGTCGTACTCTCCACCTTGGGAGCCGCCTTGGCGGTTCCATCATAAGTAAAGCCCGCACAGCTTATTGTGATGCTGCCTTCCTTCACCAAGCTATCCTGCTCCAGCTTTTTGTAAGCTTCATCCGCCTCAAAAAGCACATCCTTATTCGTCACCAGTGCCTGCTGCTCTTCCATTAGAAAATAATAAGCCTTCATTGCCGCATCAATCTTTGCCTTGCA
>CAOKUK010000330.1 GCA_948472595.1 uncultured Eubacterium sp. | reverse complement strand
GGCCCCAGTTCCTCCCAGGCCTTGGCAGTGGCTTCTTCTTCTGTTCTCCCCTGAAACTTCTTAATTGTCATGAAAGGCTCACCATCCCTACTGATTGTAATTCAATATTGGACTCCACCTCGTTGTAAGAGACAACGATTAAGTCTTTAAAATAGTCTTCCGTAAGTTTCTTAAAATACATACGCACAATAGGCGAAGTTATGATAATTGCATTCTTCCCCAGGTTCTCCAGCTTGGCCGCCTCGGCCTCCAAGGAAGCCATAATGGCTTTCGTCTTCTCTGGGTCCAGGGTGAGGTACGCCCCCTGCTCGGTCTGCTTCACGGAGCCCATAATCTCCTGCTCAATCTTCGGATCCAAGGTGATGACGCTGGTGACCTCATTGGCCGGGAAGTACTTGCTGGAAATGGCCCGCTTCAGGCTCTGCCTTGCATACTCTGTCAGCACGTCCGTGTCCCGGGTGGTGGCGGCATGGTCTGCAAGGGTCTCAAAAATCGTAAGCAAATCTCGGATGGAAATCCCCTCCCGCAACAAGTTCTGCAGAATCTTCTGAACCTCGCCAACGCCAAGCAGCTTGGGAATCAAGTCGTCCACAAGGGTTGGCTGGGACTCCTTGATATTGTTGATAAGGTTCTGCACGTCCTGCCTGGAGAGCAGCTCGTCGATATGGCTCCTGATCACCTCCGTCAGATGGGTGGCAATGATAGACGGCGGGTCCACCACCGTATAGCCCAGGCTCTCCGCCCGCTCCCGCTGCCCTTCTGTAATCCACAGAGCCGGCAGATGGAAGGAAGGCTCAAAGGTGGGAATGCCGGAAATCTCCTCCTCCACAAACCCCGGGTTCATGGCCATATAGTGGTCAAAGAGGATTTCCCCTTCCGTCACCTGTATGCCCTTAATCTTAATGATATACTGGTTCGGGTTCAGCTGGATATTGTCCCGGAGGCGGATAATGGGCACCACCGTGCCCAGCTCCAGGGCAATCTGCCGCCGGATCATGACCACGCGGTCCAATAAATCCCCGCCCTGGTTCACGTCTGCCAAAGGGATAATCCCATAGCCGAATTCCAGCTCAATGGGGTCAACCTGGAGCAGGGACACCACATTCTCCGGCCGGCGGATTTCCTCCGCCTGCTCCTCCGCCATGTCCACCTCTTCCTCGATGGCCTCCATGCTGAGGTTCCCATCCACGCTCCTGCCGACCACCAAAAAGACGCTCCCCATCAAGATAAACAATATGGTCTCAAGCGGGGTGGTAATCCCCAGGAAAATCAGCACCGTCCCCACGATATACAGCACCTTCGGTATCCCAAAGAGCTGCCGAATCAGGGTGTCCCCAAAATCCGCTTCCTTGGAGGCCTTGGTCACCAGGATACCTGTAGCCAAGGAAATCAAAAGGGATGGGATCTGGCTGACCAGCCCGTCGCCGATGGTAAGGATCCCATATTGGTTGACAGCGTCCCCAATGGAAAGCCCCTGACGGGTCATCCCCATGGCCAGGCCGCCCACCAGGTTAATCAAGGTAATGATAATGCCTACGGTGGCGTCCCCCTTCACATACTTGGTGGCACCGTCCATTGCGCCAAAGAAGCTGGACTCCTGCTGGATCTTATCGCGCCGCTCCCTGGCCTGCTTCTCGCTGATAACCCCCGTATTCAAATCTGCGTCAATGGCCATCTGCTTGCCGGGCATGGCGTCCAGAGTAAACCTGGCCGTCACCTCAGACACGCGCTCAGATCCCTTGTTGATGACAATCAACTGAATCAAAATCATAACCACAAAGATAATCGCACCGATAATCAAATCGTTCCCGCCTACGAACTGCCCAAACGTGCGCACCACATTGCCCGGGTCGCCTGTATTCAGGATTAAGCGGGTAGAGGAAACGTTCAATGAAATGCGGAAAATCGTGGTAAACAAAAGCAAGGTTGGAAAAAAGGACATATCCAGCACTTCTGTTACAAACAAGGCATTCATCAATACAATCAGCGCTATGGCTATATTAATTGTCAGCATGACATCCAATAAAAAGGAAGGGATTGGAATGATAAAGAATATGACCGCTGCCAACAAATATAGCGCAATCCCCATATCTGCCTTCTTCATGCTGTGTTTCTCCTTTCATCTGTGTTCTCTGGCTCCATCTTATTGATTCCCCCTCAAGTTATATACAAAGGCAAGCACCTCAGCCACCGCCTGGTACAGCTCCGGCGGAACCTCCTCGCCAACCTCCACGTTGGCATACAGCATCCTGGCTAAAGGCTTGTTCTCCACAATCTCTATCTGATGCTCCCTGGCCTTCTCCTTAATCTTCATGGCCAGGAAGTCCTCCCCCTTTGCCACCACAATGGGCGCCGAATAATGGTCAGCGTCATACTTAATGGCCACGGCATAATGGGTCGGGTTGGTGATGACCACGTCCGCCGTAGGGAGGCTCTGCATCATGCGCCTCTGGGACGCCTCCCGCATTTTGGAGCGCTGCCGCCCCTTAATCTCAGGGTTCCCTTCGGTGTTCTTATACTCATCCTTCACTTCCTGCTTGGTCATCTTCATGTCTTCTTTGAACTTGTGCTTCTGGTAGAACCAATCTGCAATCCCAATGAACAGGTAAATCAGGCTAATCCGAAGCCCCGTGTCAATGACGATGGAGCCCACCAGCAAAATCACCTGCATCAAGGGGATTTCGTACACCAAAAGCAGCTCATCCTGATGGCCTTTGATGGAAGTGTAAGCCACATATATAATCAACGCTATTTTTGCTATGGATTTCACCAGCTCAAACATGGAATCTTTGGAAAATATCCGCTTGAAGCCATTTAATGGGTTTAGCTTGCTGAACTTGGGCCGCATGGGCTTTGAAGTCACTTTCCATCCCACCTGGACGATATTGATCAGCAGTGACATGGAAAACCCCACCAGGAAGAAGGGCGCCAACACCTTTAAAATCATCAGCAGGGTATTGTTCACCACCCGGGTGACCGTATGGATCCCCAGGCCCCCAACGCTCTCGCTTACCACCTCTGGGATTTTGTTGTAATAAATCGCAAAGGAGCCGAACAGGCTCTCCCCCACATAGGATATGAACAGCTTCAGGATAATAAACAGCGAAATCAGCCCCAATGCATGGTTCAGCTCCTGGCTCTTGGCCACCTGGCCTTCCTTGCGGGCCTCCTGCAGCTTCTTGGC
>CAOKUK010000329.1 GCA_948472595.1 uncultured Eubacterium sp. | reverse complement strand
CTTCGTGGATAATCAGAAAAATTTCAAGGCCAATGATTTCCAGCCATCCCAGGACCGCCCCTTTGTAGAGAAAATGGTAGCGCATATCGGCTCTTCCCATACCTACTTGGAGTGCGGCAATGAAAAACAGGCAGAAATGCTCTATGATTCGGTCAAGGCCCACGACCTGCCGGCCATGGCCGATGTGGATGCTTCCATGCTGTATTTCTGCTCCCTGGTCAGCAAGGATTACAAGGTAACCCTTACCGGGGAATGCGCAGACGAGATATTTGGCGGCTATCCCTGGTTCCATAAAGAAGCGTGCTTCCGGGCAGATACCTTCCCTTGGACCATGGATCTCTCCCCAAGGAAGGAACTGCTCTCGGAGGAGTTTTTGGAGTATCTGGACATGGATGGATATGTGCAGGAAAGATACCGCCAATCCGTTGCCGAAACGCCCCGTTGGGAAGGGGACAGCCCGGAAGAGGCCAGGAGGCGGGAAATCTCTTATCTGAACCTGAAGTGGTTTATGCAGACCCTGCTGAACCGCATGGACAGAGCCAGCATGTACAGCGGGCTGGAGGCGCGGGTTCCCTTTGCGGATACCAGGATTGTCCAATATGTCTGGAACGTGCCTTGGGAAATGAAGGCCAAGGATAAAATGGTGAAAAGCCTGCTGCGGGAGGCCGGCAGGGGGCTGCTTCCGGAGGAGGTGCTGTTTCGCCGGAAATCCCCTTATCCCAAGACCTATGACCCCCATTACGAAGAGCTGCTGAAACGCATGGTGCAGGAACGGATATTGGATGGAAGCGCCCCAGTCCTCCAGTTCCTGGACAAAAAGAAGGTGGAGCAATTCTTAAGCAAGTCTTCCGATTACGGCAGGCCCTGGTATGGCCAGCTTATGGCAGGCCCTCAGATGTTGGCTTACTTGCTGCAGGTGAATGCCTGGATGGAGCAGTACCGCGTGCAGGTGGATTGAATGTTGACGTATGATAGGCAAGACAGTATAATAAAACAAAAGAATGCATTTCAGGAAAGGAGAAAGCATGTTAGAAGCAGGGATAAAAGGGCGCCAGGAGATGGAAGTTGCGAAAGAAGACACTGCAAAGGCGCATAAGAGCGGCACATTGGATGTGCTTGCGACTCCGCGGATGATAGCTTTGGTGGAGGAGACCGCATGGAAGAGCCTGACGGGATTCTTGGATCCGGGGATGGGCACAGTGGGGATAAAGGTAGATATGGGGCATTTGGCGCCTACGCCTGTGGGCATGCGGGTATGGTGCGAGACAGTCCTGGAAGAGGTGGATGGGAAGCGCTTGGTGTTTGCAGCCGCTGTGTTTGATGAAGCAGGGAAAATAGGGGAAGGCACCCACGAAAGGTTCCTGGTGGATGAGGCAAAGTTCCAGGGAAAGGCGGACAGGAAAAAAGAGCCTTAAGGATTTTTATGGCGCTGGCATGAAAGTATCTAGGATAGTCAGGAAGGTTCTCCTATGGGGCGAAAACGCATATTTCGGAAAATTAGCCGAGGCTGCCAGAACAGCATAAAGGAGCGTTTCCGAAAGTTCTGGGAACGGAATTGGAAGGACACAGGGACACCGCTGTATTGGGTGTCCGTGTCCTTATTTGGCGTTTGCATGGGATTGGCGGAAGGAGCCTTTATCGGCCAGGCCTGGGCAGGGTTCCTGGCAGTCTTCTTGCTGTCATTTTCCGGGGCAATGCTGAGCCTGTGGCTTTTGGGGAATCTTTTGAAGCTGTTGTTACAAAATGAGGGCAAGGAGCTGCTCTCTTGGATTTTGCTCTGTGGGATTTGCGTGTTTGTAATGACCTGGGGGGCTTATACGGCAGGCTTTGCCCCAATAGCGGCTTTGGCGGCGATGTTCAGCTTGGCGTTTGCCATGCTGTTAAAAAGCCTGTGGGCGCTGTGGCGCCGCAAGGTGCGGACAAGGGCCGTCTATTTCGCCATAGTCCTTACGGCAGTCCCCGTACTGGCAATGGCAGCTCTGCTGGCGTTGGATGGGTTTGGGGATTCTTATGTGGGAGAATACTTAAAGCGGGAAAAAGAGGGAAAAAAAGCGGCGGAAATACTGACATCCCAGGAAAGGGCGGCCTTCCAAAAGGCGGCGGGAATGGGGGAGTATACCGTTCTGTCTGCCACCTATGGGATGGATGGGGCGAAGGATTTGGCGTCTTCCGCAGTCAATATCAGCATGTTTGCCAAAAACGATGGGGTGAATGGATTTTTGAAGGAGAGGTATCAGGGCTTTCCCCTCAAAGAAGTGCCGATGGAAGGGATTGTCTGGTATCCGAAAGAGCGTTCCGGCTGCCCGACCCTTTTTCTTGTCCATGGGAACCACGGCTGGACGATGGAATCCTATTTGGGCTACGAATACCTGGGAACTTATCTGGCCTCCTATGGCTATGTGGTGGTGTCCGTAGATGAAAATGCCTGCAATGGCCTGAGCCGGGAAAATGACGGACGGGCTGTGCTGCTTTTGGAGCATATGAAACAAGTGGAGGCCTATAATCAGCAGGAGGGAAGCCCGCTGTACCGAAAGATGGACTTTGAAAACCTGGCTTTGGCCGGGCACTCCAGAGGGGGGGAAGCCATTGCGGAGGCTTATCTTTTCAATGATTTGGGGTATTACCCGGACAATGGGAAGCGGGCCTTTGACTACCATTTTGCAATCCAGTCCTTGATAGCCATTGCGCCTACCTGCGGCCAGTATCGGCCTTCCGGCCGCAGCGTGGAGCTGTCAGATGTGAGCTACCTGCTCCTCCATGGGGCGAATGACCAGGACGTGACCACATTTATGGGCATGGAGCAGTATGAGGACATATCTTTCAGCGGGGAAAAGGACTGCATCAAGACCTCCCTATATGCGGCAGGATTGAACCATGGGCAGTTTAATTCCCGCTGGGGGAAATACGATATGGTAAAGCCTATGAGCTGCATGCTGAATGTAAAAAACCTCCGTGCCCAAGAGGAGCAGCAGCAGATTGCAAAAATATTCATCAAGGCGTTTTTGGATCGTACCTTAAAGGAGGATGCAGGAGCCTTGGCAGGATTGCTGACAGATTGCAGGAGGTTTCGGGAACTTCTGCCAGAAACCTTGTATGTGCAGTCTTATGAAACGTCCGATACCTACATGCTGTGCGATTTTGAAGAGGACGCCCGGCTCGAGACAGGCACGGCGAAAGGAGTCCTTATCAAGGCG
>CAOKUK010000328.1 GCA_948472595.1 uncultured Eubacterium sp. | reverse complement strand
GGTGACGCATAGCTCCGGGAATGCAGCCACCACAGCCCTCTGCCGCTCCGCCTCCTCTAATTTCCCAATGATTGCCTGCTTGTTATAGGCAGGGTCTGCCACCCGGATTTTGGGGGTCAGCGCAGCCGCCTTGATAAACCCATCCTTCATGCCTGGCTCCTTTCCAACAGCTCCTCTAAATCCTCCGGGGCAAAGACATAACGCCTGTCACAGAATTGGCAGGCCACCTCAATAGGCTCCCGGCTTTCTGCCAGCTCCCTTAAGTCCTTGGCTCCGATGCTGGCCACAGCCCTGGACACCCGCTCCCTGGAACAGTCGCAGCGGTACCTGGCAGGGATTTCCTCCAAGACCTCCAGCCCAAGCCCCCCCAGCATCCGCTCCAACAGCATCTTCGGGGTGTCGCCCTGCTCCAGCATATCTGTCACAGAGGCCATCTGCGCCATGGCCGCCTCTAAGGAAGCCACAATTTCTTCCCCGGCTCCCGGCATCAATTGGATAATGAAGCCGCCTGCCTGGCGGACCGTATTGTCCCGGTTCATCAAGACCCCCAGCCCTACGGCGGAGGGTACCTGCTCAGAGGCGGCGAAATAATAAGTCAGATCTTCCGCAATCTCCGAGGTCTGCAGCGCCACCTGCCCCACGTAAGGCTCCTTGAGCCCAATGTCCTTCATCACACTTAAAATCCCGCTGCCAATGGCGCCCCCCACATCCAGCTTGCCCTTGGCGTTTGGGGGGCGCATCACATCCGGCACCTGGGGATAGCCTTTCACGTTCCCCCGGCTGTCCGCCGTCACGGTCATGCCCTTCGCCTCGCCGTCGCCTTTGATTTGAAGGGTCAGCAAATCCTTCTCCCCCTTCATCATAATCCCCATCATGGCTGCGCCGCTTAACAGCCGCCCAAGCGCCGCCGTCATCACCGGGCTTGTATTATGGTAAATCCTGGCCTGCTCCACCAGCTCCCGGGAGCTGATGGCAAATGCCCGTACCTGCCCCCCTGCCGCCGTTGCCCTTACCATGTAGTCTTTCCCTTGCTCCATCTGCCGCATCCTCACTCTCTAGCCGTCCTGGCCTTGGCTTACCCCCTATCTTTTCCCCGCTCTCTGGCAATGACATAAACCCTCTCGCTGTCCTTTCGGGGCGGATTATGGGTAAATGCGTCATAAGCCGCCACAAATTCCATGCCTGCCCGATCCAAAAGCCCTTTTACCTGCTCAATGCCATAGGCGCGCTGGAAATGGGTCTCCTCATATTTGCGGTACAGGCAGCCTCCCCCTGCCTTGCCGCTCCCCTCCTCCCGAACAAAAAGCGTCAGGTCGTATTGGTTGATCTGCTCCTCTTCATCAAAATAATTTTCCCAGATGAAGCTGCCCTCTGGGCGGTTCTCGCAGATTGTGCTTTCCCCTAGTAATTCCCTGTATTTATATGGGGTATTCAAATCAAAGATAAAAACGCCGCCTGGATTAAGATAATTGTTCACCAAACGAAAAGCCTGCAAAAGCTCCTCCTCTTCCAGGATATAATTCATGGAATCGCAGACGCTCACCACTGCCTGAACTGTCCCATATAACTCAAATTCCCGCATGTCCTGCAATAAGTATAAAATCTCTGCCTCTTCGACGGCTCCCTCCTGCATGGCGGATGCCTCACCGGCTTCTTGGGCCAGCTGCAGCATTTCCGGGGAATTGTCTATGCCTATCATGTCGTATCCCGCTGCCGCCAAAAGCCTTGTCATCTTCCCTGTGCCGCAGCCTAATTCCAGCACAAGCCCCTGGCTTGCCTGGAACTCTTGCAGCAATCCAATCAGGTATCGGCTCCACTCCCCATAAGGCACATTGTCCATAAATAAATCATAGACTTTTGCAAATCCCGTATAGGCTTCCATACCAGCTTCCTCCTTTTTGGACGATTGATTCCTGCGAACCATGGCCCGAATTAGGAAAACAGCCCTGCGAAAAAGTCTACAATCCCCTGGAAAAACCCTTTGATTTTCTCCCAAATTCCCCCGGTATCTATATCAATATTGGAAAGCTTTTCATATAGGGCCTCCGCCTGTTTCTTAATGGAATCCAAATCCAAATCCAGGTTCCCGATTTTCTTCAGCAAGTCCACCAATTCCTGGATTTGGCTGTCGGACAGCTTGACTTGAAATTCATCGCAGGCGTCCTCTATCACTTCCTGAATCTCCGTATCGCTCTCAAAGCTGCGGCCAATCACCTCCTGCTTGAGGTAGGCAATCAATTCCTCCGCCTTCTCAGAATCCCCTACGTTCTCTGCAATGTCCCCAGTCAGCACCAGCTCGTTCAAGGCCGTGTCCATGCTCTCCTCAGAGACGGTCTCCCCGGTCATAACGGCGTAAGCTTTCATCGCCCCCACCAGAGCGGCCGTGCCGGAAATCGGCGTAGGGCCTGCCACGATAATGTCCGCATCCGTAATCCCTGCGGTAATCAATGCGTTCTTGTACATGCCGATGGTGCAGTAGGAAATATTTTTTGTGGTGATATTGATGCCATTCCCTTTTTCCCGCTTCACAATCAAAACGGAAGACAGGGCTCTGGTCCCGATTTTCTGGGCGTCCACATAATTCCCCAAGTAAGAATGCTCTTCTTCATTGGTGATATAAATCACGTCATATTCCGACAGCTCCGCCGGGTTGATGCCCAAAAGGCTCAGCACGGTGGCCCGCTGCTGCTCCGTCAGGTTTGCGCCCAGCGCCAGGTAGGGCTTGTCTTCCTTCGTGATGGGCTCCGTCACCTCTCCTTCCTGGTTCAGTGGGGAGGCGGCGTCCGCTTCCGGCGCCTTTGATTCTGCGCCTTCCTCCGGGGCTGGCGCCTGAGAATCCGGGACAGATTCCACCTCATCCTCCGAAGGCGCCGCAGTATCTTCCGGCGCTTCCTCTTCCATTGGCGCATCCGGCTCTAAATTGTCCAAGGGCTCCTGGGTTTCCTCATCCGATATCATCTTGTCCAAGGAATGCTGGGGAGCATCCTCCCCATCCTCCTGCGCTGCGATTACGGACAAAGGCGATGCGATTGTCATAACACATGCCATCCATAGGCAAAGTATCTGGTTCCTGCGTTTTTTCATTTTTACCAATCCTTTCTAGAAATAAGCTGCCGCTTTAGGCACATGGAAGCGCTGGCGGCGTCAGGGCTTGACGGCCTGCAGGCTTTCCTTTGCCTCCCTGGCCTGGCCATGCAGGGCTTTCC
>CAOKUK010000327.1 GCA_948472595.1 uncultured Eubacterium sp. | reverse complement strand
ACCACCACATAGACCATCGCCCCTGCCGCAAAGCTCAAAAGGTATGGCAGGAGCGGAACCACAGCCCCGGCCGCAAGCATGGTCAGGGCAGCGCCCAAAGGCTCCACTGCGCCAGAAAGCGCGCCGTAGAGAAAAGCCCTCCCTTTGCCAACGCCCTCTGCCCTTAGGGGCATGGAGATAATCGCGCCTTCCGGAAAATTCTGTATCGCAATCCCCAAGGAAAGCGCCAGCGCGCCCGCTGCAGTGATTCCGGCGTCCCCGGAAATCCACCCGGCATAGACCACGCCTACCGCCATGCCTTCCGGAAGGTTATGGAGCGTCACCGCAAGCACCAGCATGGTCGTCTTCTGCAGGCTGCTTCGAGGACCCTCCGCCTTGCTGCTGTTCAGGTGCAGGTGGGGAACCGTACGGTCCAGCAACAGCAGAAATAGGACGCCCAGCCAAAAACCGCTTGCGGCAGGCAGAAACGCCCACCGCCCCATGTCCTTTGACTGATCCATGGCTGGAACCAGCAGGCTCCAGACAGATGCGGCCACCATGACCCCCGCCGCGAACCCCGTCAGCCCTCTCTGCAGAAAGGGGTTTAACCGCTCTTTCATCAACAGCACGCAAGCCGAGCCAATCGCTGTGCCAAAAAATGGGATTAAAATGCCCCAAAAAGCCTGTATCTGCATAAAATCACCTCTTTCTTATCCATACTGTCACGCTTTTTAAAGCAGCTATTTGAGTTAGTATTGGCTAACTCAATTGTCAGTATATCTCTTTTCCATTATTTTTGTCAATAGTCTAAAAATTATTGGCAAAATCTTTTTTTCTATTTTTAGACTATGCAGATTACACAGAGCAAATCATGCCTCGCTTGACAATTTGCCTTTCTTCAGGTATATTAAATTTAATTTCCAGTATTTATTAATTTAACAAAAAGACAGATTTTCAAAAGGAGAATGATTATGGCAAAAAATGTCAGGCTTTCTGATATAGCAGAAAAAGTCGGAGTGAGCAACGTCGCCGTCTCCAAAGCATTGTCCGGCAAGCCGGGGGTGAGCGACGACCTGCGCAAAAGGATTAAGGAATTAGCCGCGCAGATGGGGTATGTGCCGAACACAGCAAGCAGGAGCTCCGGGAATCAGACCGGAAATATCGGCGTGATCATCCCGGAACATTATTACGGGGACAGCATTTCCTTTTATGGGAAGCTTTATGAACTGGTGGTGCGCGCTTTATATGACAACCAATATTATGGGATTATGGAACTCCTCTCGAATGAAGACGAGAAAACCCGGGCGCTCCCCAAAGTCGTACAGGACGGAAAAGTGGACGGCCTCATCTTTCTTGGGCCTATGGAAGAGGAGTATGCAACCAAAATGGCCAACCAGGCAGGGCTACCGGTGTTTTTTTTAGATACCTACGTGCCCTTTGTCGAGCTTGACGCCGTGATTTCAGACGGCTATTACGGAACTTACCTGCTGACAAATTACCTGATTAAAAAAGGGCACAAGAAAATCGGCTACGTGGGCAGCGTGGATGAAAGCAGCAGCATTGCCGACCGCTACTGGGGATACCGGCGCTCTTTGCGGGAAAATAAAATCGAGTTCCAAAAGGAATGGGAAATCCCGGACCGCCATGAAAAGGGGAAGATTTTCGATAAGATTCTGGACACGCCGGGAGAATTGGACGCCTATGTGTGCAACTGCGACCATACGGCGCATTTCCTGATACGGGATTTCAAAAAGAACGGATACCGCGTCCCGGAAGACGTCTCCGTAGTAGGATTTGACAATTACCTGCCCATCGGCATGGAACAGGATAAGATTACCTCTTACGAAGTCGATAAAGAGCGCATGGCCCAGCTTTGCGTGAAATCGCTGATTCGGAAAATCAAGCGCAAAAAATACACCAGCGGCATCCAAATTGTGACAGGGAAAATCATTGAGAAAAAGACGGTAAGAGAAAGATTGTAACCAATAGGGCAACCAACGGCGGCGCAGGCTCGGCAGAAACGCTTTTGCGCCGCCCTTTTTTTCGATAGGCCTGCCGCTTGGCGGGGAATAAATCCGCTTTCTTTCATTCTGACTAGTTAAATTAATTTTTCATAAGTTAATTTATTGGCCTCTCTTTTTATCCGCATCAAATTTCATTATGCATTTTATCCAAAATCATGTCCTTATAATTGTAAATAATGCCGAAATTGTCAATCAACCTCTAAATCCCCAAAATAATGATTGACTTTATAAACTTTGTAAAGTATAGTTAAATTAACTCAAGTGGAGTTAAAAAATAAAAAGAAAAAGGAGAACGAGCATGGGAATGATGAAATGGAAACGGACGATGGCGGCTGCCATTTCGGCAGCAATGATCCTGCCGCTGGCGGCCTGCGGCGGCAAAGAGAACGAGGCCAAACTGCAGGAGGCAGGCGTGACGATTGACCAGATTAAGCTGGGCGAGGATTACAAGGATATCAAAGCAGACTTGAAATTCCTGACGCACAAAACGGATGTGGTGGATACGACTTTCAAGGGATATGTCGAAGAATTCCAAAAGCTGTACCCCAATATCAATATTGAATATGAAGGAATCACCGATTATGCCAATGACGTTACGATGCGCCTCTCCACCGGGGACTGGGGGGATATCTGCATGGTGCCCACTTCCACAGACAAGAGCCAGCTTGGCAATTACTTCACCAGCTTCGGAAGCACGGAGCAGCTTTCCGCCATCTATGAAGGCAATATGCTGAACAATTACGCCTACCAGAAGCAGGTATACGGCATCCCCTCCATGGCCAATGTGCAGGGCATCGTCTACAACAAGGCTGTCTTTAAGAAGGCCGGCATCACGCAGCTGCCTAAGACGCCGGAAGAGTTCCTGGACGCCTTGCAGCAAATCAAGGACAAGACGGATGCAATCCCAATGTACACGAACTTCGCCGCAGGCTGGACGATGACGGCATGGGACGCCTACATTGACGGCGGGGCAACCGGGGATGCGGATTTCGTGAATTCCGGCCTTGTGAAGGGCAAAGATCCCTTCTCTGACAGAGGGGACGGGACAGGGCCTTACGCCGTCTACAACACGCTCTATGAAGCGGTCAAGAGAGGGCTTACGGAAGAAGACCCGACAACCACCGACTGGGAAGGCAGCAAGCCTATGCTGAACCGGGGCGAGATTGGCTGCATGGCGCTGGGCTCCTGGTCCGTGATACAGATGCAGCAGGCAGACGCAAATGC
>CAOKUK010000326.1 GCA_948472595.1 uncultured Eubacterium sp. | reverse complement strand
GGATCAAAAGAATTTGCCGCCGAATGGGAGCAAATTTGATTTTCGGGATCCCAAAATCTGGAAGGAGGCGGATGGCAGCTATGGCTGCGTGGTTGGGAACTGCGATGGGAAAAAGGATGGGCAAATTTTGCTGTTTCGCAGTGCGGATGCAATCCATTGGGAATTTGTGAAAATTTTGGCTTCCAACGGAGGGCGTTTTGGGAGGATGTGGGAATGCCCGGATTTCTTCGAGTTGGATGGGAAGCAGGTCCTGCTGACAAGCCCCCAGGATATGATGCCCCAGGGATTTGAGTACCATAATGGGAATGGGACCCTCTGCCTGATTGGATCTTATGACAGGGAGACGGGTACATTTGAGGAAGAATCAAACCAGGCAATCGATTATGGGATTGATTTCTATGCGCCCCAGACAGTCCTTGCGCCGGATGGCAGGAGGATTATGGTTGGCTGGATGCAGAATTGGGACACCTGCAACCTCCATTCGTCAGAACGGCCCTGGTTTGGCCAGATGAGCCTGCCCAGGGAGCTTTCCATACGGGATGGGAGGCTGATACAGAAGCCGGTGCGGGAATTGGAGCAGATGCGCAGCGGGGAAGTGCGGTATGAAGGAGTCCGGGTTGTGGATGGAACCGTCAGCCTGGATGGCGTGAAGGGGCGTAAGGTGGAACTGGAATTGTCTGTCAGCCCAGGGCGGGAAGGGGAGATGTATAGAAAATTCGCCATTCGTTTTGCCCAGAATGGGATCTATCAGACTTCTATCAGTTTCCGTCCTGGAGAATCTATCTTGAAGGTAGACAGGAAGGCTTCCGGGTCTAGGCGGGCCATCATCCACCAGAGGCGCAGCCTTGTGAAGAGCGATGGGGGCAGAATTAAGCTACAGGTGATTTTGGATCGGTTTAGCGTGGAGGTATTCGTGAACGATGGGGAGCAGGTGCTGTCAGCCACCTTTTATACGGATTTAGGGGCGGATGGGATTTCCTTCTTTGCGGATGGGGAGGCTGTCATGGATTTGGTGAAATATGATTTAGGGGCGTAAATGATTAGTTTTTGCGAGAGTAATCTTCCATTTTATAGCACAGGTAGAATGACAAAAATCCTTTTTCGTGGTAGAGTAAGTATAGCGGCAACACAGAAAGGGGATTGACATGTTTGAGATTCAAGGGAAGATGAACGCTGCGGTATGCTATGCAAGCGTTGTGGAGAAGGAAGCCATAGAGCAGATTCGCAGGATGTGCGATTATGAATTTACAAAAGGAAGCAAAATCCGGATTATGCCGGACGTCCATGCAGGAAAGGGCTGCACGATAGGCACCACCATGACGGTAACGGACAAGGCCGTGCCGAATGTGGTGGGCGTGGATATAGGCTGCGGTATGTATACAGTGGATTTAGGGAAGGCTGCGGTGGACTTTGAGAAGGTGGATGAGGCTGCCCATTTCATCCCTTCCGGGATGCATATCTGGGAGGGGAGGCAGGAACGTTTTCCGCTGCAGGAGCTGCGCTGCTACCGAAGCCTTCGGAATACCAAATGGCTGGAGCGGAGCTTAGGGACCCTGGGCGGAGGGAACCATTTCATAGAGATTGACCAGGCAGCAGATGGCGCAAATTACTTAATCATCCATACCGGAAGCCGTAATCTGGGAAAGCAGGTGGCGGAGCTGTACCAACAGCTGGCCGTTGACTTGAATAAGGGGAAAGAAACCTATTTTAAAGAGCGCGATGAAATTATAAAGACCTTCAAGGAGCAGGGCCGCAGGAAGGAAATCCAGGCAGCCTTAGAGGCAATTTCCTGGAAAGGCAGAGAGGCCACCATGCCTGAGGATTTGTGCTTCCTTTACGGCACATATTTGGAGGATTACCTCCATGACGTGGAAATATGCCAGGAGTTTGCCAGGAGGAACCGGGAGAAGATTGCGGAGGTGCTGCTGGGGCGGGTGGGGATGGCTGCAGGCAGCGCCTTCCATACCATCCATAATTACATTGATACAGAGGAGATGGTGCTGCGAAAAGGTGCAATCGCAGCCCACAAAGGAGAGAAAGTCCTAATTCCCATCAATATGAGGGATGGGAGCGTCCTGGCCATAGGGAGGGGGAACCCAGAGTGGAACCATTCTGCGCCCCATGGCGCAGGCAGGCTAATGTCCCGGACAAAGGCCAAGGAGAGCCTTGACATGGAGGAATACCGCCAATCTATGGCAGGAATCTATACAACTTCAGTCAACGAGGCTACCTTAGACGAAGCGCCCATGGCATATAAATCTCTGGAGGATATTATTGATGCCATCCGGGATTCTGTGGATATCATAGATGTGATGAGGCCTGTTTATAATTTTAAAGCTTCTGATTAGCAAATAAGCAGCCATTCACGGACGAGAGGCCGCCCATAGTGACTGGTTTGGAGTTGCAATTTGCGGACTATCAGGCCGTGGATAGCGATGATTTGGATAAATTTTGTGCAAGAAACGCAGAATAGGTCTTGCAAGCAATATTTTCCTGTGATATAATTGGCGAAGCGGTAAAGGCTTGGCTCAATGCAAAACCGCAAATGGCACACATCATAGCAATCACATGTGTGGACTGAAGGGCTGGTGCCCAATCGGTAGCCTTTTGGAAGGAAGCGCATGGAAGAATTTAACCAATGGAGGTAGAGAAAATGGGCGTTATTTCTATGAAACAGTTATTAGAGGCAGGTGTCCACTTTGGACATCAGACAAGAAGGTGGAACCCTAAAATGGCTCCCTACATCTACACGGAGAGAAATGGTATTTATATTATTGATTTGCAGAAATCTGTAGGCAAAGTGGACGAAGCCTACAAGGCGGTTTCTGATATCACGGCAGAAGGCGGGCATATTCTCTTTGTAGGGACCAAGAAACAGGCGCAAGATGCCATCAAGGCAGAGGCAGAGCGCTGCGGCATGTTTTATGTGAATGAGAGATGGCTGGGCGGCATGCTGACTAATTTTAAGACCATCCAGAGCCGCATTGCAAGGCTGAAATCCATAGAAACGATGGCTGAGGACGGAACCTTTGACGTGCTTCCTAAAAAGGAAGTCATTGCGCTGAAGAAGGAATGGGAGAAATTGGAAAAGAACTTGGGTGGCATTAAAGAGATGAAGAGGCTCCCCGATGTGATTTTCGTGGTTGATCCCAAGAAGGAGAGAATCTGCGTGCAGGAAGCCCACACATTGGGAATTCCGTTGATTGGCATCTGCGATACAAACTGCGATCCAG
>CAOKUK010000325.1 GCA_948472595.1 uncultured Eubacterium sp. | reverse complement strand
ATAGGGAGACGCCTTTCTTTTCCTATCATTTTTTGCCGGCTCAAAGGCTAAAACTCCTCCTTGCCCTTGGGAACCTTTTGTGCATGACATGGAGAAGGTAGCTTAACTGTTCTGTGTCCCTGCGAGCATTGGCCGACTGCACCAAAACCTCCATCTCCTCCCTTGTGTCTGCAAATTCCTCTGCCAGCCACTTCAATTCCTCTGTCCTCTCCTGCTCCAGGAAATAAGCAGCCGCCTCTCCTAAATGCTCCTTTAGCCAAAGACGGTATTCCAGCTTGGCTGTCTCTTCCAATGCATAGGGGTAACGAAGCCTGGCTGCTGACATCTCTATGACGCTTGTTAAGCCTGCATTGTGCCTTGCTATCCGGAATAGGCGGTCGTACTCCCGGAATACCGCCTGGGTGTTGCAGAAGGCATTCCGGTATTGGATGCCCATGCCATGTGTCTGGGTGGAAATAATCCTGGCCGGGGTATTTTCTATGGCTTCCTCGAAAAATTCCGGATATACCAAGCGGTAGGACAGATCCTTCTCCCCTGGCAAATAGCAATCTACCAGAACCTCCTGCTTTAAATCCTGAAGTATCTCCCTCAGGCAGGAGGGACCCTTCTCCTGATAGAAAATTAGGCGGCGCAGGGATTCGCATCCTGTAAAAGCCCCCGCCCCTATGAACGCAATGCTGCTGTAAAAGGAGAACTGGGAAAGCCGGGTGCAATTATAAAACAAATACCTTCCCAAGCGCCGGATTGTATCCGGAAGGCTCAGGCTCTCCAAGGCTGTACCGCAAATGCAGGGAAGGCCGCTGCTGTTTTTTGGCTCCTGCTCCATGCTCTCTGCAAAAGCGTAAGCGGACAATTCCGTCACCGGCATCCCATCCAACATGCTTGGGACAGCCACCTGGCTGCTTGTGCCGTAACAACGTAAAATCCGGATTCCGGCATCTGTCTTCTCATACGCAAAATTCTCTTCCATGTTCCCTCCCATTCCATCGCTAATGCTGCGTTTTGAAATCCCAAACCTCCTCAAGGCCCTCCGTTGTCAAACGGTAAACCTTGTCGCATACTTCTTCTATATATTTCCTGTCATGCGATACGCTGATGATTGTCCCGCCAAATGCTTTCAGCAAGCTGCGGATCACCGGGTTGGATAAGGGCGAGAAATTCCGGGTCGGCTCATCCAGGATAAGCACGTCATTCCCCTCCATGCTCATCTTCAAAAATAAAAGCTTCGCCTTCTGCCCGCCGGACAGTTCCAAAATACTATGCCCCATTTCATCCGCCGTATACTTCATGCTTCCTAAATAGGTACGAATCCTGCTATGCTCCTCTTTGCTGAATTCCTTCTGCAAAAATTCCACTGGGGTTTTCTGCAAATCCAGCAGCTCTTCATAATTCTGCGGCATATAAGCTGCATGGATATCCTCCCGCACCAGCAATTCACTGGCAATCTGCCGAAGCAAAGTCGTCTTTCCCACGCCATTCTTTCCCACAATGCAGATTTTCTCTGGCCCCTGCACCCTTAAGCGTACCGACCTTGCCAATACCCTTTCTTGGGCATTCCCCTGGTTTGCAAGCAGCTGGCTCAATGTTAAATCTAAGATTATTTTTCCGTTTGGCATGCGGATATCCTCAGAGAAACGGGCAAACATAGCCGATTCTGTATCCGGGCTCTCCGTCCGATTTTCATGCTGCCTTTCAAGCCTTTTCCCCATAGACTTCACACTGTGCATTTTTTTCTTTAAGAGCCTCCCACCGTGGGGATCTTGCCTTGTAATATTGCTTTGCTGATGCTCCACTTTCTGCTGAATCCGACGGAAACGTTCCATCTGCTTCTCATATTCACTGCGCTCCCTGCGGGCAGCCTGCTCTTGGTCCTGCAGGCTTCTGAAACGCTCTTTCATATATTGGCTATAGCCCATCCTGGCCACGGTATGCCTGGCCACGGTCTTGCGGCGGATTTGCTCCAAATGTATGATTACATTGGCTGTCCGTTCGATAAAAGTCTCGTCATGCGACACATAAAGCACAGGCAGCCTGCAGTCTCTGACAAATCCTTCCAGCCATCTTAACGTTTCCAAATCAATGTCATTGGAAGGCTCGTCTAAAAGCAGGGCGTCTGGCTGACCCATTAAAATCCCTGCAAGCTGCATCTTCACCTTCTCTCCCCCAGACAGCGTGCGGATTTCCCTGTCTTCATAATAAAAGCCAGGGGAGACGCCAAGGATCCTTGCCAAATCTCCCAATTCCCTTGGGGTCTGTTCAAAAAACAAGGGAGCATCATAGAAATACTGCGCCACTTGCATGTTTTTTTGCTCTGGCGGCAGTTCCTGGGCAAGGTAGCCCAAACGCATCTGGTTCTTTATAATCTCTCCTGTGTAATCGGCATACCCTTCAATCATGGATTCCTGGTAAATCAATTTCAAAAGGGTGGATTTCCCATTCCCTTCCTCCCCAATGATAACGGCCTTGTCCTCTGGCCGCAGGGCGAAGGAGAAATCCTTCACAATTTCCCGCAAATCCTTTTTATGCGTAATGGTAATATTCTTTAATTGCAGCATCCATATCCTCCGTTCCCATCCAAAACAAACCAAAATCTGCTTTCATAGGGACACATCAGGCATTGCCAGGCAAACGCCCTGCAAGATGCAAAAGCGTTTCCCGGCAGCTTCTAACTGTCGCCGAAAGCAGATTTTCATACACAATTCTGATATGATGTTACGCCCATACAGCGCCATGCGCCGGCAAGCGCCAATGCCCAGCCCAAACAGGCCTTGCTGCATAGGGAATGGATTCCTTATGGATGCATCAGGACATAGTGTGTAGATACTCTATTTCGGCAACAGAAAAAGAAGTGCGCTGTGCGCCCTTTTCCAATCATCTCTCTTTTCCTATAATGCACAAAATAGATTATCTAAACATGCTATCCCCCGTTTCGTCTTCATTTTTCATGAGTATAACAACAGAACGGGGGCTTTGTCAACTCCTATTTTACAAATTCTTCAATAATTCGTCTACCGTCTTTTGCAGGACTGGATGGCGGTAATAGGGGGCAAGCTCCGCTAATGGCCGAAGGACAAACTCTCGGTTCTGCATGTCTGGGTGGGGAACCTGCAGCCTTTCCGTGTCAATTATGTCATTATCATAAAAGATAATGTCCAAATCCAGAGTCCTAGGACCCCAATGAGCCAGCCGCTCGCGCCCTGCCTCTTTTTCAATCTGCAAAAGCCTGTCCAGCAATT
>CAOKUK010000324.1 GCA_948472595.1 uncultured Eubacterium sp. | reverse complement strand
ATAGAGTAGAGCCTATACATCTAGCATGTATCTATCGCCTCCCAACTGCCAGCACAGATTAGGAGGAATCATATGACGTATAAATCGTTCAAAGATCAAATAATATCCAGCCTGAGGGCGCATTTTTCGGAAGAGACTGATATTTTTATCCAGCCGTTTCAGCACAATAACCAAATACAGATAGACGGCCTTACTATTTTAGAGCCGGACAGCAATATTTCCCCTACGATATACTTGAACCAATATTATGGGGATTATCAGAAAGGGACGCCGATAGAAGAGATTGAGAGCCGCATTCTCCGGTATTATCACAGCCATAATACGACGCAGCGTTTTGACGCGTCCTTTTTCACGGATTTTGAGAAGGTGCGTCCCCGCATTGCGTACAAGCTGGTTCATTTTGAGCGGAACAAGGAGCTTTTGGAAGAGATTCCCTACGTTCCGTTTCTGGATTTGGCCATTGTATTCTATTGCCTGGTGCAGCAAGAGCCGTATCAAAACGGCATGATTTTGATACGCAAGGAGCATTTGAGCTATTGGGGAGTGGATGCGGACAGCCTGTTGCCGCTGGCTCAGGAAAATACGCCGTCCTTGCTTCCGTTTAGCTGCAATTCCCTGGCGGATTTGCTCCTGCCGGCTTTGGATGACAGCTCCTTAGAGGCGTGCGAATTGAGCAGGGAAAGCCTGGAGTCTGACGCAGTTCCCATGTATGTGATTTCGAACCGCCAGCGCCAAAATGGCGCTGCCAGCCTGCTGTACCAAGAAGATTTGAAGCGGCTGGCAGAGAAGCTGGGGGGCAGCTTCTATGTCCTTCCCAGCAGCGTCCATGAGGTGATTGCCATCCCGGCCAATGTGGCCAAGGACGCCCAAAGCCTTGCTAAGGTTGTGAAAGAAATCAATCTGGCAGAGGTCCCCCCAGAAGAGGTGCTCTCAGACTGCGTGTACTTATTTGACCGGGATTCCGGCGTCCTGTCTATTTGCTGAAGCTTATAGGAGCTCTGTATAGAGGGATTCATATTTGCGTGCGGAGTTTTCCCAAGAGTTGTCCGTTTCCATGCAGCGTTTTGCCAGGGCCTTCCATTCCTTGGGGGTGTCCTGGAACACGCTGTAAGCATAGCGGATAATGGAGAGCATTTCGTCCGCATTGTAATTGGCGAAGCTGAACCCTGTCCCGGTATGCCATATTTCGTTATAAGCGTCTACTGTGTCCTTGAGCCCGCCGGTTTCCCGCACGATGGGGACAGTGCCATAGCGCATGCTGATTAGCTGGCTCAGGCCGCAGGGCTCGAATTGGGACGGCATTAAGAAGGCGTCTGCCCCGGCGTAAATCTGATGGGCGAGCTCTTCGCTGTAAGTGATGAAGGAAGATACCCTGCCAGGGTATTTTTGGGCAAAAAAACGGAAGGAGTCCTGGAAGCGGTCTTCCCCTGTGCCCAAGATGGCCACCTGTACCTGCATGGTGTTCAGCATTTCTTCCATAATATAGTTGACCAGGTCAAAGCCCTTTTGCTCTGTCATGCGGGACACGATTCCAATCAGCATGCCGGGATAGCCGGCGTCCAATCCCATGGCTTGCTGGAGCAGGTGTTTGCAGCGCTTTTTGCGCTTTAGGCTGTGGGCGCTGAAATGGGCCTTTACAAGAGGGTCGTGCAAGGGGTCATACTCTTTGTAATCAATGCCGTTGACGATGCCGGAGAGCTTGCCGGACACTTGGCGCATGACGCCGTGCAGGCCCTCTCCGCCCTCTTGGCATTGGATTTCCCGGGCATAAGTCTCGCTGACAGTCGTGACGCGGTCTGCGTACAGGATGCCTGCCTTTAAGAAGTTGCTCTCTCCGTAGGCTTCCATGGCCTGGTAACGGCATTCTGGCGGGAGGTCCCTGCAGTTTTCTATATCGTCAATGACCCAGCGGCCTTGGAATTTCTGGTTGTGTATGGTAAGGATTGTCCGGGCGCCTTGGTAAAAGGGGTTCCCGCTGTAAAAGCAGCGCAGGAAAACAGGGATTAAGGCGGCCTGCCAGTCATGGCAGTGCAAAATGTCGGGGCAAAACCCAATCACTGGCAGGCTGGCCAATACCGCCCGGGAGAAGAATGCGAATTTGTTCACATCCTCAAATATCTGATGGTAGGGGCTGTCTCCAGCAAAATAATGCTCATTGTCAATAAAGTAATAGTGGATTCCTTCGTAGACAGTTTCATAAATTCCTATGTATTCCTGTCCTCTTGGCATATCTGCATAAAATTCTGTGACATATGTCATGTTCTGTTTGAGATGCTCTGGGATGCACATATATTTGGGCAGGATGACCCTTACGTCGAACTGCTTCTTATCCAAATATTTTGGCAGAGCCCCAACCACATCTGCTAAGCCGCCTGTCTTTATGAAGGGATTTCCTTCAGATGCTGCAAAGAGTATTTTCTTCATGTAAAAGACCTCCTATGATTCTCTTGATTTGTATTCCAATCGGATTTTATCTGCGATTAAGGCGATAAATTCCGAATTTGTAGGCTTTCCCTTCCCATTGTGGATGGTGTAGCCAAACAGTTCATCAATCGTATCCATTTTGCCCCTGCTCCATGCGACTTCAATGGCGTGGCGTATGGCGCGCTCTACGCGGCTGGGCGTTGTCTGGTATTTTTTGGCGATTCCAGGGTAGAGGATTTTGGTGATGGAATTGAGCATTTCCATGTCCACCACCGACATGATGATGGCTTCCCGCAGGTACTGGTACCCTTTGATGTGGGCCGGCACGCCAATCTCATGGATGATGTCCGTCACCTCCGCCTCTAAGTTCCGTTCTTCCATATCCGCCTTTTTTTCAAAGGCATTTCCCTTGCGCACCTCGGCGGCTCTCCGCAATTCCATGCTGCGCATATTCTTGATGGAGCTAATCAATGCCTTATTGTCGAAGGGTTTCATCATATAGTATGAAGCTCCGCGTGAAAACGAGTCTTTCGTGATAAGCTCTTTTCCAATTGCAGTGATGATGATAAAGGCCGGATGTTTTTTGATGTTCTTGTCAGCCTTGATTTTGTCCATGACTGTCAGCCCATCCAGCTTTGGCATCACGATATCCAGAAGCACGATGTCCGGCTCTTTCTTTTTTATCATTTCGCACGCTTCTTCGCCATCTTTTGCCGTTCCGACTACTTGGAGTTCCTCATCGCTACCCACGATTTCTCTTAATATCTTCACAATACCCTCATTGTCATCTGCAATTGCCACATTAATTTTTTCCACGCTGTGTCCT
>CAOKUK010000323.1 GCA_948472595.1 uncultured Eubacterium sp. | reverse complement strand
GACAAGCTCCTGGAAATTGTGGACAGGCGTACCACGATGCCAGAGGCATTGAAGAAGGCGGATGAAGTGCTGCAGCAGGCGGTGCAGGGGATTACGGACTTGATCAATGTGTCTGCGCTGATTAATTTGGATTTTGCGGACGTGCAGACGGTAATGAAAGACAAGGGGATGGCGCATATCGGCATTGGGCAGGCCAAAGGGGACGACAAGGCTCTTGAGGCTGTGAAGCTGGCAGTGGAGAGCCCGCTGTTAGAGACGACGATAACGGGGGCTTCCCATGTGCTGATTAATATTTCCGGGGATATTTCCCTGATGGATGGGAACGATGCAGCCAGCTATGTGGAAGACCTTGCAGGGGACAATGCGAACGTTATCTTTGGCGCAAAGTATGATGAGACAATGACGGATGAGGCGATTATTACGGTCATTGCCACCGGGCTTGAGGATGTGTCGGCGCAGCCCAAAGCCATGCCGAATATGAGGCAGCATGTGCAGCAGCCGATTTCTAAGATGTCCGGGGTGGCCAGGAGCGCTTCGGCTGGGGCGTCAAGGCCGGTGGGCAATAAGCCCTCTGGGGGGGCAGGGGCGGCCCGCACCACGAGCTATACCACGATGCAGCCAAATACAAATGCGAATGCAAGGGGGAGCTTTGGGACAGCGTCTTCCGGGCTTGGGATCCAGCAGCCTAGGAAGCCGGAAGCGAACGGAGGGGAGAGGGATATTAAGATTCCGGAGTTTTTGAGGAATAACCGAAAGTAAAGGGGGACGCAACGCAGGGCGGGCAATCCCACTTTTCAGACGGGGCAACGCTTCGGCGAACTAACTGCTAAGGGAGACTAAGACGTTCAGGAAAGCCTTCACGCCTAAGTCTCCCTAAGCAGTGGATTTCGCCTGCGCTAGGGGCGCCCCTGAATTGTCTGTAAAGTGGGATTGCCCGCCCTGCGCCGCTGGTATTGGCTGGGCGGAGGGGGGTGGGGGGATTTTTGTTCAGGTAGTGGGGGTGATTCATGGAAGGGCGGGCGGCTGGCAAGGGGGTGGGGAGAAATTGGGAGACAGGAGGTAAGGAAGAATGGAGAAAGTTAGGACTAGGTATGCGCCGAGCCCCACGGGGAAGATGCATGTGGGGAATTTGAGGTCGGCGCTGTATGAGTTTTTGATTGCGAAGCATGCGGGCGGGGAGTTTATGCTCCGTATTGAGGATACGGACCAGGAGAGGTATGTGGAGGGGGCCACGGAGATTATTTACCGGACGATGGAGAAGGCTGGGCTTTTGCATGACGAGGGGCCGGATAAGGACGGGGGGTATGGGCCTTATGTGCAGAGCGAGCGGATGAAGACGGGGATTTATATGGAGTATGCCAAGGAATTGGTGGAGAAAGGGGAGGCTTATTATTGCTTCTGCGACAAGGAAAGGCTAGAATCTTTGAAGACGGAGATTGTGGAGGGGAAGGAAATCATGATGTATGACAAGCATTGCCTGTCTCTGTCTAAGGGGGAAGTGGAGGCGAATCTGGCGGCGGGGAAGGCGTTTGTGATTCGGCAGAATATACCGAAGGAAGGGACGACGACCTTCCATGATGAATTGTACGGGGATATTACGGTGGAGAATGCGGAGCTGGACGATATGGTTTTGATTAAGTCGGATGGGTATCCTACGTATAACTTCGCCAATGTGGTGGATGACCATACCATGCATATCACCCATGTGGTGAGGGGGAATGAGTATTTGTCGTCGGCGCCGAAATACCAGAGGCTTTATGATGCTTTCGGGTGGGAGTCGCCGGTGTATATCCACCTGCCGCTGATTACGGATGAGAGCCATAAGAAGCTTTCCAAGCGGAGCGGGCATGCTTCTTTTGAAGAATTGCTGGAGCAGGGGTTTGTGGCTGAGGCAGTGGTAAATTTTATTGCGCTTTTGGGATGGAGCCCGGAGGAGAATCGGGAGATATTCAGCTTGGAGGAGCTGATCCGGGAGTTTGACTACCGGAGGATTAGCAAGTCGCCGGCGGTGTTTGACATGGTGAAGCTGCGGTGGATGAATGGGGAATACTTAAAGGCTATGGATTTTGACAGGTTCTATGGGATGGCGGAGCCTTACTTGAAGGAATGCATCAGCAAGGGATATGATTTGAAGAAAATAGCGGCTATGGTGAAGACCAGGATTGAGGTGCTGCCGGATATTGCAGAGCATGTGGATTTCTTTGAAGAGGTGCCGGAGTATGACGTGGGCATGTATGCCCATAAGAAGATGAAGAGCACGGTGGAGTCTTCCCTGGAGGTGCTGAAAGAGCTTTTGCCCAGGCTGGAGGCGCAAGAGGATTATTCCAATGATGCGCTGTATGAGATGCTTTGTGGATATGTGGAGGAGAAGGGGTGCAAGAACGGGCATGTGATGTGGCCAATCCGAACGGCGGTTTCCGGGAAGCAGATGACGCCGGGAGGGGCTACGGAGCTTATGGAGGTGCTGGGCAAGGAAGAGACCCTTCAAAGGATCCGGGCGGCCATCGCAAAGCTGGAGGAAAGGTAAGGGGAGCGTTATGTCATTGAATCAATCCCAAATGATGGCGGTTTCCCATGGAGAGGGGCCCATGCTGGTGCTGGCGGGCCCTGGCTCCGGGAAGACCCTTGTGATTACGGAACGCACGAAAAGGCTTATTTTGGAGAAGGGCGTGGATCCATCCCGCATTTTGGTAATCACGTTTACGAAGGCTGCGGCGGCAGAGATGCGGGAGCGGTTCTTTCGGATGATGGGGCAGAAGAAATATCCTGTGACCTTTGGGACGTTCCATGCGGTGTTTTTCCAGATATTGAAGCATGCCTATGGGTTCCATGGGGGGAATATCGTAAGGGAAGAGCAGAAGTTTGCCTTCATGCGGGAAATCATCACGGGAATGCGCCTGGAATATGAGGATGAGAAGGAGTTTATGGGGGATTTGCTGGGGGAAATCAGCTTGGTGAAGAACACTGGGGTTCTGTTGGAGCATTATTATCCGAAGAGCTGTGCGAAAGAAATCTTTGAGAGGGTTTATCGGGCATACGACAGCCAGATGAAAAAGAGGCGGCTGATTGATTTTGACGATATGCTGGTCTATTGTTTCGAGCTGTTTGAGCAGAGGGAGGATATCCTTCGGGCTTGGCAGCAGAAATTTCAATATATCTTGATTGATGAGTTCCAGGACATTAATAGAATACAGTTTGACATCGTGAGGATGCTGGCGCGGCCGGAGGACAACCTGTTTGTGGTGGGAGACGATGACC
>CAOKUK010000322.1 GCA_948472595.1 uncultured Eubacterium sp. | reverse complement strand
ACGAGTCCACTGTCCCTGCCACCTTGAAAAAATATGATGGCAATACGGGGATTGCCGTCATCAGCGTCCCCATGGATGAGATTGGGGAGGAGACCATGGAACAGGTAGAGGCGGCGCCCTTGGGCAATTCCCTTATGATGCGCCAGGGCACGGTGGTTCTTGCCATTGGGAGCCCATTGGGGGCGAATTATTCCATTTTGTGCGGCACCATTACTTCCTCAGGGAACAAGGTGTCCGCCATTGACACGAATTATACCATATTCACCACAGATATCGTGGGAAGCGAAGATGGCAGCGGCGTGCTGATTAATCTAAAAGGCGAGATTGTAGGGCTTGTGCTGCAGGATTACAGCAGCCCAGGCGACCGCAATACCATCACGGCTCTATCCATTTCTGAGTTGAAGCAAGTGATAGAAAATCTGTCCAACAACCGGGACATCCCTTATGTGGGGCTGCGCCTGAGCACGGTGACGGATGACATTGCAGATGGGCATGGGATACCCATGGGCGTGTATGTCAAGGTCGTGGAACTGGATTCCCCAGCCATGGCGGCAGGCCTGCAGGAGGCGGATGTGATCACGAAAATCAATGGGGAAGAGGTGGCCACGGTGGAACAGTACAACCAGAAAATCTATGCCATGCGTCCGGACGACCAGGCAGTCATTTCCTTTAAGCGGCAAGGCGCAGAAGGTTATGTGGAGATGGAATGCACGGTGACTATTGGCGTGCTGAAATAAAAGGAGTTAAAGGAGTAAAGAAATGAAATACATTGATACATTGCGAGAGGGAGAACGGGTAGGGGAGATTTATTTATGCAAGGCCAGGCAGGCTGCGCTTACCAAGGCTGGGAAGCCTTACGAATCACTGATTTTGCAAGACAAGACTGGCACCTTGGACGCTAAAATCTGGGATCCGAACTCCCAGGGGATTGACGAGTTTGAGGTGCTGGACTATATAGACGTGATGGGGGACGTCACCAGCTTTCAGGGCGCTCTGCAGCTTAATGTGAAGCGAATCCGCAAGGCGCGGGATGGGGAATACAATCCGGCAGAATACCTCCCTGTCACAGACAAGGATATTGACCAGATGTACCGTGAGCTTACCAGGTTCATCCAGGATATGCAGAACCCTTACCTAAAGAAATTATGCGCAAGCTTCTTTTTGGAAGATGCGGAATTTGAGAAGCGCTTCAAATTCCACAGCGCTGCCAAGAACGTGCACCATGGCTATGTGGGCGGGCTGTTGGAGCATACCCTCAGCGTGACAAAGCTTTGCAATTTCTATACCAAGGCCTATCCCATGCTGCACAAAGATTTGCTGTTGGCAGCCGCCATGTTCCACGACATCGGGAAGCTGGACGAACTCTCCCCATTCCCAGCCAATGACTACACGGACGCAGGGCAGCTGTTGGGGCACATTATGATTGGCGCAGAGCAGGTCGGCGAGCGCATACACGCCATCCCGGGCTTTCCCGTGAAGCTGGCAAACGAACTGAAGCACTGCATTTTAGCCCACCATGGGGAATTGGAATACGGCTCCCCCAAAAAGCCTGCCATTATGGAGGCCGTCGCATTGAGTTTTGCAGACAATACAGATGCAAAAATGCAGACCATGAAAGAGGCCTTGGCCTCTTCCCCAGAGAACACCGGGTGGCTGGGGTATAACCGGCTGTTTGAATCCAATATCCGAAGGACCAGTGAAGAGTGATTTTTATTCCAGCAAGCAAGGAGGAAAATAGCCATGTTTGCATGGATATGCAACGGATGCTGCAAAATCTTTGGTTGAACATAGAAGGGAAAATCCGATGAGAGGGAACGATAAAAAGAAAAAGACGCCAAGCCAGGAGGGCGTCAAGCCGCAGAAAGCGCAAAGAGCAGAGGCGGCGCCATTTCAAAAGGGTATGGAATTCGAGCTCCTGATAGAAGGCATGGGCGCAGAAGGGCAGGGGATTGGGAAGGCGGAAGGCATTATTTTTTTTGTAAAAGACGCCGTCATAGGCGACCGTGTCTGTGTGAAGGTCATGAAAATGAAAAAGAGCTATGGATACGCCCGCTTGCTGGAAATCATAGAGGCTTCTCCCTACCGCCGGAAGCCTCGCTGCCCCTATGCCCGCCAGTGCGGGGGCTGCCAGCTTCAGGCCTTGGATTATGGCCAGCAGCTGAAATATAAAGAGGATAAGGTGCGCAATAACTTAAGGCGGATTGGAGGCTTTTCCTTGGAGGAGAGAATCTGGGACCCCGCCATCGGCATGGACGTCCCTTATTTTTACCGGAACAAGGCGCAGTTCCCGGTTGGGAGAGACAAAGATGGCAGGATCGCCATAGGATTTTATGCGGCTCGTTCCCACCAGATTATCCCCAACAGGAAGTGTTTCTTGGGGATGGAAATGGACGTGATAGAGCAGATTTTAGACAATGTGGCCTCCTATATGGAAGAAAATGGGGTTTCGCCTTACGATGAGGCTACAGGAAAAGGCCTGGTGCGTCACCTCCTGGTACGCTATGGGCGCGCCACAGGGGAAGTCCTTGCCTGCATCGTGGCAAATGGGAAGCGCCTCCCCCATGAGGAGCGGCTGGCAGAGCGGCTGCAGCCAATCAAAGGGCTGGCAGGGATTGTGCTGAATGTGAATGAGGAAAATACGAATGTCATTTTAGGGCGGGAGTCCAGGCGCATCTGGGGCAAAGGGCATATTATGGATGTGATTGGGGATGTGAAATATCAGATTTCACCCCTTTCTTTTTATCAGGTCAATCCTGTGCAGACGGAAAAATTGTACCAAAAAGTATTGGAGTATGCCGAGCTCACAGGAAATGAGACCGTCTGGGATTTGTATTGTGGAATTGGGACTATTTCCCTATTCCTGGCACAGAAGGCCAGGCAGGTCTACGGAGTGGAGGTGGTGGAGCCCGCCATAGAGGATGCCAAAAGGAACGCCAATCTTAATGGAATTGGAAATGTGGAGTTCTTTGTAGGGAAAGCGGAAGAAGTGTTGCCAGGGTTTTACGAAAAAGGCAAAGGGGCTGGAGAGATGCTGCATCCGGATGTAATCGTAGTGGACCCGCCCCGGAAAGGATGCGATGGGAAATGCCTGGAGACAATCGCAAGGATGGCGCCTGAGCGGGTCGTCTATGTAAGCTGTGACTCCGCAACGCTGGCGCGGGATTTGAAGTATTTGTGCGAGGAGGGGTACGAGATAAAGCGGGCGCAGGTTCTGGATATGTTTTGTCAGACTGTTCATGTGGAGAGCATATGTCTACTACATCGGAAGGATTCGTGAAAATCCTTGATT
>CAOKUK010000321.1 GCA_948472595.1 uncultured Eubacterium sp. | reverse complement strand
CAATGGGATTGCCACTAGGTATCGGATTTTAACCAGCAATTCCGAAAAAGAGATTGGCCAGCTGACAGAGGCAGATTTCACAGAAGTGCGCGCCGGCGCCTGGGAGGGGGACAAGGCAGAAAAATCCACAATCTTCCGCACCGGGGAGCCAGCCAGGTACCTGCGGTTTGTGATTACGGCAGGCTTAGGCGATTTCGCCTCTGCCGCAGAGATTCGCCTGCTGCGGGGGAAGCCGGAGGGAGAGGAGCCTGTACAAGTGGCAGGCATCACAGTTTCCGGGGACAAGAAAGAGCTTTTGGAAGGGGAAACGCTTATCCTAAAGGCGGAGGTATTCCCAAAGGATGCCGCAGACAAGAGGGTAGTTTGGTCGTCTTCTGACGAAAAAGTGGCTTCCGTAAACGCCCAGGGAATGGTGACGGCATTGTCTGCAGGCACTGCCACGATTAAGGCGACGGCAGCGGACGGCTCAGGCACAGAGGGATCCTATCCAATCACTGTTGCGAAGAAGGCGGAGCCTGGCCTTGTAAAAGTAGAGAAAATCACTGTCACAGGTGATAAGCCAAAGCTCCTAAAGGGGCAGAAGGCTGTCTTAAAAGCTGCAGTTTCCCCGGAAAATGCGTCCAACCAGGGGGTGATTTGGTCATCTTCCAACGAAAAAGTGGCAAAGGTGGATGCTAAGGGCGTGGTAACAGCGCTGTCTGTAGGCGCTGCCACGATTAAGGCAACGGCAGCGGACGGCTCAGGCGTCGCGGGATCTTATCCAATTACGGTAACCGTGCACCTGGTGAAAAAGATTACGTTAAAGAGCGATTACAAGACCATTGCGGCAGGCAAGAAAGCCACAGTTATGGCTTCTGTCTCCACAACAGGCAAGACGGCCAACAAGGCTCTGAGCTGGAGCGTGTCTAATAAGAAATATGCAGCGGTAAGCTCCAAAGGCGTTGTATCCACCAAAAAGGCTGGCGCTGGGAAAACGGTCACCGTTACGGCTGCAGCCAAGGATGGGAGTGGGAAGAAGGCGTCCATTAAGATTAAAATCGTGAAAGACGCCGTCAAGAAAATCACCTTATCCTGCAAGAAAAAGACCCTTGCGCCAGGCAAAAAAATCACCGTGAAGGCATCTGTGAAGACCACAGGCAAAAAGGCCAACAAGTCCTTGGCCTGGAGCGTCTCCAACCCGAAATACGCAACGGTAAATGCCAAGGGCGTGGTGACGGCCAAGAAGGCAGGGAAAGGGAAAACAGTCACCGTTAAGGCCGTTTCCACGGATGGGACCAAGAAAAAGGCATCTGTGAAAATTAAGATAAAATAACTTGCTTTCTGGCGGAAGATATGCTAGGATATTTGGGAAGTAGGGCGGATAATCGCAGCTGCAGGAGCCGAAAGGCCGCAGATGAGGAAAGTCCGGGCTTCACAGGGCAGGATGCCGGCTAACGGCCGGTGGAGGCGACTCCAAGGAAAGTGCAACAGAAATATACCGCTGCCTGAAGGGCAGTAAGGGTGGAAGGGCAGCTTAAGAGACTACCGCCTGGCTGGTAACAGACAGGGCACATGTAAACCCCATCCGAAGCAAGGCCGAACCAAAGCGATGACGTGGCCCGCTAGCTTTCGGTAGGCCGCTCGACCTGGCTGGCGACAGCCAGGCTAGATAGATGATTATCCAAGACATAACCCGGCTTACAGCCCTGCTTCTTTATGGAAATTATGGCAAGTAAAAACATCGATATTTAACCGCCAGAGTAATAAGGCCTGCTGCAGGAGGCGATGGATGCTTCCTGCGGCAGGCTTTGTCTTTTCAGGCAATCAGGAGAACAGCCAAAATAACCGGGCCTTACCGCACCTTTTTATGCCCTTTGTATTTCTCCTCACAATATTTGCACCGATAAGTTTCCGTTTCCTTGTCTGTAAGCAGGAAAATCTGGTCTAATTCCTGCTCAATAGAAGTGATGCAGCGCGGATTCACGCATCGGATAATGTTTTTGATCTCTTTGGGGAGCTGCAGCTGCTTCTTCTCCACAACCTTTTCCCCTTTGATGATATTGACGGTGATGTTGTGGTCGATAAACCCAAGCACATCCAAGTCCAGCATGTCAATATCGCATTCCACCTTTAGGATATCCTTTTTCCCCATCTTGTTGCTGCGGGCATTTTTGATGATGGCGACACAGCAGTCCAGCTTGTCCAATTTCAGGTCATGGTAGATGGAGAGGCTGTCTCCCGCATGGATATGGTCTAGCACAAAGCCTTCTGTAATTGCTCCAACATTTAACATACGCTCACCTCCATTAATGTAAGAATCAGAGCCATCCGCACATAGACGCCATATTGCGCCTGCTTAAAGTAAGCGGCTCTTGGGTCATCGTCCACATCCACGGAAATTTCATTTACCCTGGGAAGTGGGTGCATGACAATCATGTCCTCCTTGGCCAGCGCCATCTTCTTTTTGTTCAGGATGTAAAAATCCTTCATCCGCACATAATCGTCTTCATTGAAGAACCGTTCCCGCTGCACCCGGGTCATGTATAAAATATCCAATTGGCCCATGGCTTCCTCTAGGCGCTCCACTTCCTGGAAAGGCACCTGGTTTTTGCGCAGCACATCCTCTCGGATATAGCTTGGAACCCGAAGCTCTTCTGGGGAAATCAGCATGAATCGGATATTTGGGTAACGGATTAACGCATGGATGAGGGAATGGACAGTGCGCCCGAATTTTAAATCGCCGCAAAGCCCGATGGTAAGATTGTCAAGGCGTCCCTTTAAGGAACGGATGGTGAGCAGATCGGTCAGGGTCTGGGTGGGGTGCTGGTGCCCGCCGTCCCCGGCATTAATGACGGGAATCGTGGATTTCTGGGAAGCCACCAGCGGCGCACCCTCCTTGGGATGGCGCATGGCGCAGATATCTGCGTAACAGGATATGACGCGGATTGTGTCAGAAACACTTTCTCCCTTAGCTGCGGAGCTGCTGTCTGCAGTGGAAAATCCGAGGACGCTCCCTCCTAAATTCAGCATAGCCGCCTCGAAGCTAAGCCTTGTCCTGGTGCTTGGCTCATAGAAACAGGTAGCCAGTTTTTTGCCTTCGCAAGCGTGGGCATATTTCTGAGGATGGCTCTCAATGTCATTGGCCAACGTAAGGAGCCGGTCTAGTTCCTCAACGGATAAATCCAAGGGACTCATTAAATGCTGCATATTGTTCCTCCTGTATGGTCTGTAAAATGGAGTTTTTGATAGTAACATGTCGGTACACTAGATAGATTTTAACATATTATCCATAGGATGGCAACAATTACTCAGATTCTCCTTCCTGCTTGCATTTTTCTT
>CAOKUK010000320.1 GCA_948472595.1 uncultured Eubacterium sp. | reverse complement strand
GTCTTTGGTAACCGTATTGCTGGTGATTTCCCGTCCATCCTTCGTGTCCACATAGACTACAGGCAGTTCGCTGCAATAGGTCTTCAATTCCCAGGCCACCTGGTTCTCCCCCGTGACCTTTACGGAAATGAATTTCTCCAAATCCTCGCTCACCGGGGTATAGCTGCTTTCTGTGGAAACGACTCCCCGCCCCTCCACTTCCCAGCGGTACGCAAGCGTAAGCCCTTCCCCATTGGAAATGGAGACGCTAAGAGGCGTCCCTACCTGGGCATAGCCCTGGCTAAAGGAAGCGACTTGCTCCCTGGAGGACAAGACTGTCACCACAAAGTCCCGCCGGTATCCGCTGGAGCTTTCCGCCGTCAAGGTCACCGCCGTATTCATGCCAATGGCGTCTGGGAATGGGACTGCCTGCCCATTCTCTATGTTCAGTGCGTTGGGATTGCTGCTGCTCCAGGTAATGGAAGCGTCCCCTATCTGTGCGGGAAGCCCAAAGGGGGTCTTCACCCCGGAAGCGCCTTCCCCTTCTGCAAAAGCCAGGGACAGCTTGGAAAGGTAGATTTCCCCGGCTGCGCTGGAGGCAAAGCAGAACCCTGGGAACGGATAGCATCCGGGCATTGCCTGCCATCCTCCTTCTGCCAGCCCGCCCCAAAGGGAGCCGCTGGCCAGTTCCTTCTCGGAAAGCCCTCTTGCCCCTTCCGTAAGGCTCGTCCCTGTTGTGTCTAAAAAGTAGCAGTCCGCCACCGTGGAAAGGAAGGCGGCATTGCTGTTTGCGCCCATGGCAATCCCATAGGCGTCATTGCCGCCGTACTGCACGTTCCCTGTGTTGACACACCGTGTGACTGCCCCGCAGGCAGACTGGGCAATCCGCCCTACAATCCCCCCTGCATAGTCAAAATTTGTGGAGCCATTGGAGTTGATATCTGCGCCGTTATAGCAGTCTGTGAGGAAGATATTTCCATTTCCCATGGCGTCAGCGGTGCGGCATTCCCCAATAATCCCGCCTGCCCCTACTGTGTCGCAGGATCTGGAAGGGTTCACAGTTATCTTGCCGCTGATGACCGCTATATTTGAAATCTTGGCGTATCCATTCGCTTCCCCTGCCAGGGTTCCCACAGCGGCGAGTTCGTTGGAGAAATCTGCATAGATGGATACGTTGCTGAAAATCAGATTCTTCACTTCAGCAGAAGCTTCCGGGCGGTTGGAGCCAATCACGCTGAACAGACCGGCCTGGGCATATTTCCCGCTTTCAATGGCTCCTTCCAAATGGATGTTCAGGCCGTAGATTACATGGCCCTTGCCATCGAAGGTTCCGGAGAAGACGTTAGGGTCGGCGGGGTTGCAGGTGCCTTTGGCACCCATGTAGCCGCCTATGGGGAGCCATTCTCCGGATAGGGTGATGTCGGCGGCCAATTCATAGTTTCCGTCCATGGGGTAGTTGGCGTCTTTGCCGATTTTCGATAATTCTTCCGCAGTGTAGATTTGGATGGCAGCGGAAGCCGCCTCTGCGGCATAAGCGGTAAAGGGGGCGCTGGTTTGGGAAACCAGCAGGATAAAGGCTAATGCCAGGGATAAAAGATGGGTAAAAGGTGGGTGTTTCAAAGGTGGATGTTTTAATTGAAGTTTCATAGGGTAGATCCTCCTTGTCGGTGTGGGTGATTTTGGCTAGAGGGGACGCCTCTGGGGAAGGGGGCAGGCTCTGTGCGGGCCAAGGGGCAACGCTTCGGCAAACTAACTGCTAAGTCCGACTAAGACGCTCAGGAGAGCCTTCCCCAGAAGCTGTTTCTTGGCAAGCGTAAAAATGTCAGTTGCAAAATGTTTTGTAATGAAACAAACTTCCATTGCGGAAAAGTGTTCCAAAATGCGCAAAATATGGAATGCAGATTCTTTCGTGGCTTTAAGAAGGCTTTCCAGCCTTAACTGTTCTATAAAAATGGATTAGATTTATCCCCAAGTCTTAATTCATAGAATTGCCTTACCCAAGCAGGATATTACTCCGGCGGTTAAATATCGCAACATCTTGCTTGCCCAAATCTCCATCTGCTGCGTTGTCATCAATCGCTGTAGCACTCGCTACAGCTCAATCTTCCGCCTTGCATATGAAGATTTGTTCTGCACAATCTGCTACGATATTTAACCGCCGGAGTAATATTTTTGATAGGCACCTTCTTCTTTTATCTTTTGAAGGGTTCTTTTCCCAATTCTTTTATCTAAAATAGCAAAAATCCGTACGATATAGTTATCGCTATATAAAGATTTTGTGATTGGCATTTGCAAAAAAGCTGTAGCAGCTGATAAAAAATCCATATCGTAATAGGTTGCATTCGTATCCCATTTATTCTTTAGATTTATATTATTATAATTCTATACCCCAGTTTTTGCCCAAACATCAATCCTTCTAATCGTTTGTTTAAGCCGCTCCAAGATTTGTAATGTTTCACTTTAAAAACATGCCCTTTCCAGATTTAAACGATGCGCCAAACTTCCGTTTTTTACGGCAAATGATATAAAACTTTGCGCTGCCACAGCCAGCAACAGGAGGCGCGCGCTTCTCCTCTGCAGACAATTCAGGGGCGCTTTTAGCGGAGTTGAAATCCACTGCTTAGGGAGGGTTAGGCGCGAAGGCATTCCTGAGCGTCTTAGCCTCCCTTAGCAGTTAGTTCAACGGAGCGTTGCCCCGTCAGCAGAGGAGAAGCGCGCGCCCCCTGCTGCGTCCGGGAAAGCGAAATATCCCTATATCAAAAAAGCATTTCCCATCCTTTTATCCTAGGATTCCTCCCTTTTCTTCAATGCCGCTTCCACAAACCCCCGGAACAGCGGATGCGGCCGGTTCGGCCTGGATTTCAATTCCGGATGCGCCTGTGTGGCAATATACCAAGGATGCTTTGGAACCTCTATCATCTCCACAATCCTCCCGTCTGGAGACAGCCCGCACAATTTCATGCCATGCTCCACAAGCACCGACCGGTAGTCATTATTCACCTCATACCGATGCCTATGCCTCTCATGGATTGTTTCCTCCCCATATACTTGGTAAGCCCTGGAACCCTTGTCCAAAATGCAAGGGTAAGACCCCAGCCGCAGAGTCCCCCCAATGTCTTCCACCCCATTCTGGTCTGGCATCAATGCAATCACAGGATGCGGCGTATTCGGGTTCAATTCTATGCTGTGGGCGTCCCGGAGCCCGCATACATGCCGCGCAAACTCCACAATGGCAAGCTGCATCCCCAGGCAGAGCCCCAAAAACGGCACATTGTGTTCCCTGGCATACTGGCAGGCAATAATCTTTCCGTCAATGCCCCGATACCCAAATCCGCCTGGAACCAG
>CAOKUK010000319.1 GCA_948472595.1 uncultured Eubacterium sp. | reverse complement strand
TTTATGAAGCATTCCAGCGCCGTAGGGCATGCCAATACGGCCAGCAGCTATGTGCAGGCTGCCATCGCCTATATCTCTGCAAACTATTCCTACCCCATTACCATTGAGGACATTGCAGGCTACGTCGGCATTAGCCGCAGCCACCTGTTCCGCTGCTTTGAGGCCGTAGTCCAGAAATCCCCCAAGGAATACTTGACAGATTTCCGCATCAAGCAGGCCTGCCACCTCCTCCGGCGCTCATCCCTGTCCATTGCCGCCATCGCAGCATCCGTAGGTTTTGACAATGGGCTTTACTTCTCCAAAACATTCCATAAAATCCTAGGGACATCGCCCAGGGATTACCGGCAGGAAGCCATGCATGGAAAAATATTATGACACCCTAAGCCTCCCTGCCAGGCCTGCCTTTTCCAGTATTTTTCGGTATGCCGCCTTTTTGCCCGCCGGAACTTTCACCTTGACATAGGCATAAATCCTGCCCGTGTATTGAAAGGCATTTTTGCCCACGGATTTTGCTTTCAGCTTCTTGCTATTAATCGTGATGTTTTGGACAAAGGGGTTATCCGCAAATGCGTTTTTCCCAATGGACTGCACATTTTTCCCAATCTTAATCTTCATCACGGAACTCCCTGCCCTTGCCCTTTGGAAAGCGCCTGCTTTGATGCTGGTCACCGGGTATTTCTTCCCATAAACCTCCACCTTATCCGGAATCACAATCTGGTTTTGGATAGAGGAATACTTCATATCGACAGCCTCTAGCTTCTTGTCCTTATACTTATACTCAATCCCCCCTACCATAAAAATTTCACCGTTTTTCGGCTTTTTGCCGCTATAGAAGCTTTTCTTAGAGCTGTCTATCTTATGGGAGGCCGTATCGCTCCAAGATGAATAATACATCTTGCCGTCCAAGGCTTTTTTATAAGTGCGGATTTGGAAATATGTCTTCTTGCCTTTCACCAAATCCTTGCTCATGGAACAGGAGTCCACAAGGCTGCCAAAAGCATTCAGCATGGGAATCTTCGCTTTATGCACCTTTGAACGGAATGTCCGGTCTAAGGAAAAACGGATTTGGAATCCATCCACGCTTTGAATCTCATAGTCCCCAGAGTCCCAGAACACCTTTACTGTATGGTCATTTTCCGGAAGGATGGTAGGAATCGTCCCCTCATTCTTAAATTGCGTAATATAGGTGCCCTTCAGCTTCACTTTTATGGAAAAAGTCTTAGAGGCCGCCTGGTAGATTTCAGTCTCCGCCGCCTTTACCTTCACCTTTACCGTCCCCAGGAAACCATCCTTTAATGAGAGTACGCCGTCTTTCGTGATGGATGCGCCCTTTGTGCTGGTGGAAAACGTAAGCTTTGCATTTCCCTCGGCGTCACAGTAAACGTTATATCTATAAGGATTAGAATAGGTGTATATTTCTTTCGTGTCAATCGTAATTTTATTCTTCACTTTTTGGATTGTGAAAAAGGCAGTGGCCTGGCCGGTATACCTGCCCATGCCCAGGATTGTAATCTCATGCCTGCCTACCGTTGCGGCAGTGGCTCCATATAAGGCATAATCCGTCCCCTCTGCCAAGACGGCATTCCCATCCTTCACTGTTACCTTCGGGCCGCATTTCTGCCCGCTATAAGGGAAGGTGGTTTTGGATAGCGTAACTGCACAGGCGCCGATGTCCTTTGGCGCTTCTGAGGCTTTTGCCGTAACCCCCCATGCCCATACGGACATTGCCATAAGAACGCATAGGGCGAGCGATAAAAATGCGTATCTGACATAACTCTTTTTTTTCAATGCAAGATCCTCCTTTCTAACTTGCGCAAACTACAACCCCTTACTTAAATTTTCCCACATACAGCTTATGTACGGTAGCGTCTTTTTGCCCATTCGCTGTTGTCCAATAGACGCAGCCCTTCTGATATTTGATTTCCTCACAATGATTCAGGCTGAAATTGCCGATTTTGGTGGCCTTCTGCAAAGTCTTCCCCGTGGGGGAAAGCACCATATAATAACATTCTGCCCTTCTGCCTATCATTTTTTCCCATATGGCCAGAATCTGGCCTTTTTCCATGACAGCCATGCCAGAAGCCCCCACAAAGGCATCCTTATATTTTGTCAGCCACTTTATGCCCGTATCGGCGCAGGCTTTCCCACAGCTTGTGCCCTTCCGCTTGGAGCCGCCAAATACAGGCTTTCCAGTAGCCGGGCTTATAATCTGGAGGAAGAGCTGCTGCCCTTCTTTTTCAAAGTTCTCCGTCATGGAGGGCGCAGAAGACCCTACCAGCGCAAAGCCTGTGGGCACCTCGCCGATTCCGCCCAGACGCCCGTTGGTAACATTATCCCCGCTGCTGCCGTAAAAGTGGAATGGGACGACCTCCCAAGAATGTGCAGCGCCGGATTCCGACAGGTAAAAACCCCGGGGGAACGCATCGCCCAAGTCCGCAAACAGCATGTCCCCATTCGCAAGGGCGACCACCCTCTGGTCAAAGGAATGGCTGGCGTAACTGTCATAGCTCTTATCTTCCTTCATGCTCTTGATATTCACGCAAAATACATCGTTGGACTGGTGCACATTGTTCATCTGCCTTGCATATGAGCATACCAAGATATTCCCCTGGTACGCCACGGCGCAGTTCCCTGCCTCGAAAGGCTCCGCCGTGTCCATGTTGTCCCCTGTGTTGTAGAGGTTGCAGCTTTTCTTGAATTTCCCTTTCTTGTCATATTTTGACACCGCCAGCACCACATTGCCAGATTTCCAATTTCGGTCTCCCCATACAATGTAGTAATTGCCGTCCGGCCCTGCCGACACGCTGCCCACCCGTTCATGCTTCTTCTTGATTTTCAGCGTCTTCGTAACCTTCAGGCTGGAATTGTCCAGGATTTGGATATACACATATTTCGCATCGCTGCAGGCGACCGTATACCTTCCTTTCGCATCAAAAAAATCACAAATGGGGGACACGTGCCCATAGTTGCGATGGGAATAGCCGGTGTTGGCCGCCGCTTTCAGACGGATGCCCTGCACCTTTATCTTCACCTTTTTCCCGCCTTTTACGACAGGCTTCCCCGAATCGGTATAAGCTGTCAGTTTTGTGGGGGATGACTTGTATTGCTTCCCATCCACTGTTTGATAGGCCACGATACGGTATTTATAGCCCGTATTTTTCTTAAGCCCTTTATCTGTGTAGCTTGTATCAAGAACGGAAGCTATTTTTTTCAGCTTGCCGTTTTTGCTTGAAGCGCGATAAATGTTATAACCGGTAGCCCCCTTTGCAGCCTTCCATGTAAGATCAATTGAGCTTGTGGACTTTGTCGTCGCTTTAAGCCCCTCAGGAGCGGCGGGAGATGCCATAA
>CAOKUK010000318.1 GCA_948472595.1 uncultured Eubacterium sp. | reverse complement strand
AAGGTATTTGGCGTAATGCGCATCTTTAAGTGATTTCCGAAATATCCATCTATGGGGCGCCGCACGGAAGAGCCCAAAAGATTTATCCGCAGTGCGCCAAAGAAGGGCCGCAGTGAGAAAATCCCTGCGGCCCTTAAATTCTTCGCTTCCAGTGTGCTGGTTACAGCTCGCTTACCTCTACGGACTTTCCGTCAGTCCAGATACGCTCCAGGTCATAGAATAGGCGGTCTTCCTTTGAGAAAATGTGGACGATGATGTCACAGTAGTCCATCAGAATCCAGCTGGAATTGCGGTTCCCCTCCACCTGCTTTGCCTCGTGGCCTTTTTTGCCAAGCTCCTCTCCCACTGCGTCTATCAAAGCTTGGATTTGATTGGAATTCGCTGCGGTCGCAATGATGAAATAATCCGCCAGCGTAGAAATCTCGCTGATGTCTATCACTCGGATATCTTCTGCCTTTTTGTCGCTCAAGGCATGGCAGGCTGCCTTTGCCATTTCGCGGGATTGTTCCATTGCATATTCTCCTTTCTTAATAGCGCTGTCACAAGTTACCGTTCTTTCTTGAAATATTTATAAGTCTTCATCGTCATAGGGTCTAACTCCCCGCCCCGCTCGTTCAGGTAGTCCAATGTGTCAGATAAGATTTTCAGCATAGCCTTGTCCAAATCCTCAAAAGCCAGCCTTCTTACCTCCGCCAAATCCGGCGCTTTGTTGCGGTTCGGCTCAATATAGTCCGCAATGTAAAGGATTTTGTCCAGCACATTCATCCCCGGCTCCCCTGTAGTGTGCACCTGTATGGCATGGAGTATCTCTTTATCCTTAACTCCATACCGTTTCCTGGCGAAATAAGCGCCCAGCTTCGCATGGAGCAGGAAGGGGTTCCGCTCCTCGGAGAGGGAAATGTGTATACCATGCTTTTTGCAGATTTTGATTTTCTTGCGGTTTGGGATGCACTTTGCGCAATCATGCAAAAGCCCTGCATATAGGGCCTGCTCCAGGTCGGCGCCATGAGCCATTGCCAGGGACGCCGCCGTATACATGACGCCCATTGTGTGGGTAAAGCGCTCCTTATCCAACGCTTTTTTCAGTTTCTTCTCGATTTCCAGGCGTTTCATATCTCCATGCCTCCTTCATATCAATGGCGACTCATACAAATGGCGTTCCCGGATGTAGGCCTCCACTTCCCTTGGCACCAGGTAGCGTATGCTCCTCCCGGACTGCACGCGGCTGCGGATATCCCGGGAAGACACCTCCAGGGTGGGCGTGTCCAAAGGGAAAAACTTCCCTGGGTGCTTATGGTTCAGGATATCAATCTGATGGAAAAATTCCCCCTGCCTCCCATGCTTGCGGAAAGCAGCCAGGATGCTGCAGTGCTTGAGGATTGCCTCCGGCTTGCGCCAGGTCTCAAAATCAAACAGGGAATCGGCGCCCAGTATAAAGTAAAGCTCTGCCTGCGGGCATTCCTTCTGCAAGCGTTCCAGTGTCACGTAGGTGTAGCTGGTGTCCGGCGAATCCACCTCTCTTTTGTCCAGCGTGAAAAAAGGGTTGTCCGCAATGGCCAGGGAAACCATGCTGCAGCGGTGGGACGCCGGCATGGTATGCTCCTTATGCGGCGGATGCCCGGAAGGGAGGAATAAGACCTCCTGCAGCCCATACTGCTCTCGGGCAGCTTCTGCAATCATAAGGTGGCCATAGTGAATCGGGTTGAATGTCCCCCCCATAATCCCAATCTTTTTTGCTTCCATGGCGCTTCCCTTTTTATTTCGGAAGCTGGATTTTCGGGTTTTTCTTGGAGGGGCGGTACAGCACGAACTTTTTGCCCACAACGGAAACCACCTGCGAATGGGTGCGTTCCGACACAATGTCCGCAATCTGGTAAGGGTCGTCAAAACAATTTTTCAGCACGGCCAGCTTGACCAGTTCCCGTTTCTCCAAGGCCTCATCCACGGATTTCGTGATTTCCGGCGTAAGGCTTGCCTTCCCGATGTGGATGATGGCGTCCAGGTCATTGGCAAGGCCTCTAAGATAAGCCCGCTGCTTGCTCGTTATGTCCATAACAAAAGTCCTTTCTATAAATAATATAATCAATAAGCCTGTTTCCCAGGATAACCATAATATTCCATTGAGGTAGCCCGTTATTTATAGTAATCAAATACCAGGCCATACATGCGCACGGTGTCCCCTTCAGAAACCCCTGCCTGCTCCAGGGCTTCCAAGACGCCCTGTTCCTGGAGGAATTTCTGGAAGAACAAAAAACCCTTTTCCGAGTCAATATTGGTGTATCCCAGCATCTTTTCGATTTTGGGGCCTTCCACCACATATTCGTCCGCTTTGGGATCGTATTCCACGGTGAAGGCCTCCTCCGGCTGGAGGGTGTCTTCTGGAAAGAACTCCTGCTCATATACGATGGGGGTATGGTCCATCTGGGACAGCAGCTCGTTCACGCCATATAAAAGCTCCTTGACGCCCTGCCCGCTTACAGCGGAAATGGGGTAGACAGGGATGCCCCGCCCCTCAAATTCAGCCTTTATGGCGGGGAGCGCACTCTCTGCCTCATCGTAGATGGCGTCTATTTTATTGGCTGCGATGACTTGGGGCTTTTCTAAAAGCGCAGGGTTGTAGTTTTCCAATTCCCGGTTGATGGCATGGATATCTGCAATGGGATCCCTGCCCTCCACGGAAGCGGCGTCCACCATATGGATCATGACCTTTGTGCGCTCGATGTGCTTTAGGAAAGCGTGCCCTAATCCAACGCCTTCGGATGCGCCTTCAATCAGCCCGGGGATATCCGCAATGACAAACCCGCTCCCATCCCCCAGGTCCACCACGCCCAAGTTCGGATTTAAGGTGGTGAAATGGTAGTTGGCAATTTTGGGGCGGGCGTTGGTCACCCTGGAAAGGAGCGTGGATTTGCCTACGTTGGGAAACCCTACGAGCCCTACGTCCGCAATGACCTTGAGTTCTAAGAAGACCTCCAGCTCAATGCCCGGCTTGCCTGGCTGGGCGTATTTCGGCACCTGCATGGTGGCCGTGGCGTAATGCTGGTTCCCCAGGCCGCCCCTGCCGCCTGGGAGGACGACCTGCCTTTTGTTGTCTCCGGACATGTCTGCGATGACCTTCCTTGTCTCAGCGTCCCGGATAATGGTGCCAGCAGGCACTTTGACCACCAAATCCTGGCCGCTTTTCCCATGGCAGTTGCGCTTTGCGCCGGGCGACCCGTTCTCTGCGGCATACTTGCGCCTGTGCCGGAAGTCCACAAGGGTGTTCAGGCCTTCGTCCACCTGGAAGATCAAATCCCCGCCCTTGCCGCCGTCCCCTCCGTCTGGGCCGCCGTTCGCCACGTATTTCTCACGGCGGAAGGAC
>CAOKUK010000317.1 GCA_948472595.1 uncultured Eubacterium sp. | reverse complement strand
GGAGGGGGGAGAGGGGGGGGGGGGGGGGGGGAAGAAGGGGAGGAAAGAAAAAGAGATGGAGAGGGAGGGGGGGGCGAGAGAAGATTTGGAGGAGGGGGAAGAGGGGGAGAAAAAAAAGAAGGGGAAGAGGCATTATATCGCCCTATTTGGTGATATTGTGGTGTTGGTGGTGGCGATGGCTTATACGCTTCTTTGCGCAATGGTGAATACGGAGCATATCTTGCCGAACACGGAGGTAAATGGCGTGCAGCTGGGAAGCATGTCGGTGGAGGAAGCCACGAAGGCATTGGAGGCTGATTGGATTGCGCGCTGTGAAAAAGCGGAGTTCCAGGTGGCGTTTGGAGAGGATGTTTATGAGGTGCCGGTTGGGGATGCTTTGGAGCTGGACTGTAAGGCGCTGGCAGAGGAGGCGCTTAAACTGGGACAGGGAAGTTTCTTTGCCAGAGGAGGGCTGTGGCTGAGCGCCTTTTTAGGGGGGACGAAAAAGGAGTCGCTGCCGAAAGTGACGGATTTGGAGGCTTTGCACAAGGATATTAAAGGCAGCGGGCTGTTAGAGCTTGATACGACGACTCAGACGACTTACGAGAAGAAAAAGAAGCAGCTAGTGTTTACGATGGGGAAGGCAGGGGAGGTTGTGGATGAGAAGAAGCTGGTGGAGCAGATGATAGCGGCGGCTCAAATGGGGGATTTTGAGACTGCGATCCAATGCCCTACCGAGGCGGGCAAAGTGGAAGCGGTGGATTTGGATGGCATTTATAAAAAGATACATACGAAGCCGGCAGACGCCACATTGGATCCCAAGAACCACTATGAGATTGTGAAGTCGGTCAAAGGGGTCAGCTTTGACAGGAAAAAAGCCAAAAAGCTGTTGGAAGAGGCGGAGGAAGGCAGCACAGTCGCCATTGATTTGGTTTATAAGAATCCTAAGATTACCACGAAGGAAATGCGCAAAAGCCTGTTTCGGGATCAGCTGGCGACTTTTGCCACGAAGGTATCGGGGAGTTCTGGACGCAGGACGAACATCGGCTTGGCAGTGGAGAAGTGCAATGGGGTTATCCTGCGGAAAGGGGACGTGTTTTCCTTTAATGACACAGTGGGGGAACTGACGGCAGAGGCAGGCTTTCAGCCGGCAACCGCCATTCAGGGCACGGAGGTGGTGCAGGCTTATGGCGGGGGCATATGCCAGGTGTCCACGACTATTTTTGAGGCGGCGCTGTATGCAGGGCTTGAGATTCCGGAGCGCTGGTGCCATGTGTATGTCTCGAGCTATGCAGACCCGGGGATGGATGCAGCCGTTGCCTGGGGGGCTTTGGATTTGAAGGTGAAAAACCAGATGGGGTATCCTATAAAGCTGGAAGTGAAGCAAGAGGGAGATGATTTGACGGTAACGGTCTGGGGGACGAAAACGGAGGAGACCCCGATTGAAATTGAGGTGGTAAAGAAGGATGAGCCTGAGGGAGCGGATGCAGAAGCTTCCAATGGAAAGAGGAAATCAGAGGCCTTAGGGGGATTGGAAATTTCCGGGGACACGTTGGATGTGGTGACTTATCGGAATATTTATAATGAGGATAAGACACAGGTGTTCCGGGAGAAGATAGGGGAAAGCACTTATTTGGATCCGTCTAGAAGGGTAGACTGAATCTGTGGAATAGTGGTATAGAAATCCGCCATTGGGACAGACTATCCAAAAACAGATGAGAGAGGGATTGTTATGGCGGAGCAAGATTGCGTAAAGATTGATTTGAGGAAAGTGGCGGTGATTGGCTGTGGGTTCGTGGGCTCTTCCACGGCATTTGCCTTGATGCAGAGCGGGCTGTTTTCCGAGATGGTGCTGATTGACGCAGATTCAGACCGGGCAGAAGGGGAAGCGCTGGATATCAGCCATGGGACGCCTTTTGCCAGGCCTATGAAAATCTATGCAGGGGATTACCGGGACATTGCAGATGCTGCCATTATCGTGATTACTGCAGGGGCGAACCAGAAGCCGGATGAGACCAGGCTGGATTTGGTGCATAAAAATACAAAAATCATACGCTCCATTGTCACAGAGATTATGGGGCATGGGTGCGAGGGAATCCTGCTGGTGGTCTCCAACCCAGTGGATATCCTGACGTATGAGGCGCTGAAAATTTCCGGGCTGCCCAAAAACAGGGTGATTGGCTCTGGGACGGTATTGGACAGCGGCAGGCTGAAAAGCGAGCTGGGAGAGCACCTGGGGGTGGACAGCCGGAGCATCCATGCCTTTATTATTGGGGAGCATGGGGATAGCGAGATTGCGGTGTTCAGCAGCGCAAATGTATCGGGCGTGCCTTTGAATGACGTCTGTGAAATGCGCGGGTTCTATCACCATGAGGCGGCAATGCGTGAGATAGCGGAGACAGTGAAGAACAGCGCATATGAGATTATTGAAAAGAAAAAGGCCACTTATTATGGGATTGCCATGGCAGTGCGCCGGATTTGCGAGGCGATTGTGCGGGATGAGAAGTCCATTTTGCCGGTATCTGTTTTGCTGGAGGATTTGTATGGGCTTGGAAACGTGGTGCTGAGCATGCCGACCATTGTGGGGGCAGGAGGAGCCGAAGGGCAGATGCCCATTTCCCTAAACCAAGAAGAACGGGAGAAATTGTTGGAATCTGCCAGGATACTGAGGGAGACCATAGAGGAAGTTGGATAGCCCTGAGCCTGACGGTGAAGATTTTGTGATTTAGGAAGATAGGCTTGCAGCCCTTGGCATTGGCATTATGTCAGGGGCTGTGGCCATGTTGGGGGATGGGAGGGCTGTATGAAGAAATGGCCTATCTGCGCCGCCGGAAGGATAAGGCAAATAGAAGGCCGAAGGCAAGGATGCAGGCAGAAATCCCAAGGGACAGCCAAGTGGCTGGGGAAGGGGCGTCCGTATTTCCGCCTTGGGGCATGTCGGGAGGAGCAACGGCATTTTCCCTGGGAATATTGGGAGGGGAGCCATCGCCTTGCCCAGGCATGTCAGTGGGGAAGGAGGGGCCGGCATCTTGCCCAGGCATGTCAGGGAGGGAGACGGTGCCAGCGCCAAAGTCTTCTGCCGCATCCTTGCTGCCGTTAGCAGGTCTGCCGCCCATTTCATTCCCCATAGATCCCATATCAGAGATTTTGATATCCCCAGCGCTGATGAAGGTGTCCTGGCTTTGGCTCTCAGAAGTGGATCCAATGGAGCCGTCTAGCTGCCCCTGGATGCTCTTTGCCCGCAGCATGCAAAATTCTTTTAAGGTATCTATGCCCAAAGTGAATTCCTCATAGGTGCAAAATTTCGTGGGGTCTTCTTGGACATAAGGGGAAATCATGGCCTTTGTGGTGTCTATTAATTCTTCAAATGCCCCGCTGTCAAAATAGCC
>CAOKUK010000316.1 GCA_948472595.1 uncultured Eubacterium sp. | reverse complement strand
AGAAATCGTGTTCTCCTTGGGAAGGCTTTTAGAGTACGAAGGATACCGCACCCTTAAGGCCTACGATGGGATGGAGGCGCTGGAAATACTTAGGACAAGCTCTGTAGACCTCATCCTCTTGGACGTGATGATGCCCAAATTAAACGGGCTCTCCGCTCTGATGAAGCTCCGGCAGACTTACAAAATCCCTGTCATCATTCTCTCCGCCAAGACAGAGGAAAGCGACAAGGTATCCGGGCTGGTCATGGGCGCAGACGACTACATTGCCAAGCCCTATAACCCAGCCGAACTCACCGCCCGGGTGGCGGCGCAGCTCCGCAGGTACCATACCTGGGGCGGCAGCTCCCCAAAAGCCCAAGAGGACCAGCTGGTAAACGGCGGCTTGGTGCTGGACAGGAAGGCCAAGGAAGCCATTGTGGATGGCGCAAGCGTCAAGCTCACTGCCAAGGAATACAAAATCCTGGAGCTTCTGATGGAACACCCCGGACAAGTGTTCTCGGCAGAGAAAATTTATGAGAGGGTATGGAAGGAGATGGCTGCCTTTACCGTGGAAAACACCGTCATGGTGCATATCCGCCATATCCGGGAGAAACTGGAAATCGACCCAAAAAATCCAAAATATGTAAAGGTGGTGTGGGGAATTGGATACAAAATGGAACGATATTGATTGTGAAGAAAAAATCCTGTCTTATCTAAAAGCCCTTTGGAGGCGGGAAGAGAAATGGCTGCTCCTATGCCTTGCAGCTTATGCTTCCAGCTTCCAGTCCATAGAGCGTTTAAAAATCTTCGTCCCTGACACTCTGCCCATGCTGGCTCTTAAAATCAGCCTTTCCTTCACTCTAGGGGGGCTTGGCCTCCTAAATTTTGCCATGGTGCGCATGGAAAGGAGGCAGGGAACGCAGTCCGGCCAATTTTTCCAAGAATGGACGCACAAGCAGAAACGCATGCGCCTGCTGCTCAACCTCATCGGAGCCACCCTTTCCGTCTTTGCGCTCATCCTGTTCCTTATTATCTTGGCGCATAATGAAGGCCTGGCCATCTACAGCAAGAATTACATCCGCTTGAAAACCTTCTGCACAGGCTATCTCTTAGCTGGAGCCGTCCTATTGCAGTGGACTGCCGGCCGTCTGGCAATTGACCGCCGGTTGAAAAAAGAAGCGAGCCTCCATATGGAGCAAATGGATGAAATCAATCAAAAAAGCCTGGAGGCCGCCATACGCAGCGAAAAAATGAAGGTGGATTTGATTTCCAATGTCTCCCATGACCTGAAGACGCCCCTCACCTCTATGGTGGGCTATATTGAGCTGATGAAGAAAGAGGAATTGGACGGGGTCATGGCCGACTATGTGGAGGTGGTCTCCAACCGGGCGCAGAAATTAAAGGAAATGATTGACAGCCTGTTCGACCTGGCCAAGACCAGCAGCGGGAACGTGGAGCTGCATTTCGAAAACCTGGAGATGAATCGCCTGATTGAGCAAGTCATGGCCGACATGGCGGAGCAAATCGCCAAAAGCGGCAGGGAGACGGTTGTATGCCTGACCCCGGAGCCCACAGACTTTACGGCTGACAGCATCTATATGTATCGGATTATCCAGAACCTGATAGAGAACGCACTGAAATACTCCCAGGAGAACACCAGGATTTTCCTAAAGACCTCCATCGCAGGATGGCAGAAACTAGGGGAATTCCAACAGGAAGAAGAACGGAAGGTGCGGTTCGAGATTACGAACACTTCCAGCTACCACATGGACTTTACCAACGACCAGATTGTGGAACGGTTTGCCAGAGGGGAAGAGTCCAGAACCACAGAGGGCAACGGCTTGGGTCTGGCCATCGTGAACACCTATACGGCAGCATTGGGAGGGCAGTTCCATGTAGCCTTAGACTGCGACCAGTTTAAGGCCATTGTGGAATTTCCGCCTTCCGGGCAAAATCCGCAATAAGAACCCATAAAGGAAGGCCAAAGCGCAAATCTGTGTTTCCCATGCGCATTGGCCTTCCTTTGCCGCCCTTTTGCCTATTTTTGGTTGATGTAATTGATTAAGCCTTCCGCCTTGATGATTTTCTGCATAAACTCCGGAAATGCCTGGCCCTGGAAAGAAGTCCCTTTCGTCTTATTGGCAATCACGCCGCTGTCAAAATCCACTTCCACCTCATCCCCTGCCGCAATCCCTTTCGCAGCCTCCGGGCATTCGATAATGGGCAGCCCGATATTGATGGCGTTCCGATAAAAAATCCGGGCGAAGGTCTCTGCGATGACGCAGCTTACGCCTGCCGCCTTGATGGCGATGGGCGCATGCTCCCGGGAGGAGCCGCAGCCGAAATTCTTGTCGGCCACGATAATGTCCCCGGCTTTCACCTTATGCACAAACTCCTTGTCAATGTCCTCCATGCAATGGGACGCCAATTCCTTAGGGTCGGATGAATTCAAGTACCTTGCCGGAATAATCACATCGGTATCCACATTGTCTCCATATTTAAAAACGATTCCGCTGGCTTTCATATGGTCCTCCCTTTCTCATTTCTGCCATGATTGAAACACATTTGCTTTTCCGCCTATCCTTCGAAAGGAGCGGAAATCTTGCCGGTAATGGCGCTGGCTGCCGCCACGGCTGGGCTTGCCAGGTAAATCTCAGACTCCACATGCCCCATGCGGCCTACAAAATTCCGATTGGTGGTGGACACGCACCGCTCCCCTTCCGCCAGGATGCCCATATAGCCGCCCAGGCATGGGCCGCAGGTGGGGGCGCTTACGATTGCGCCTGCCTCAATAAAGGTCTTTAGAAGCCCTTCCTCCATGGCGTCCAGGTAAATCTTCTGGGTGACGGGAATTATGATGCAGCGGATGCCCTTGGCCACCTTCTTGCCTGCCAGCACCTTGGCCGCAATCCGCAAGTCGCCAAGCCTGCCATTGGTGCAGGAGCCAATCACCACCTGGTCAATCTTCACCTCTCCCACTTCCTCAATGGTCTTCGTGTTCTCTGGCAAATGCGGGAAGGCCACCGTGGGCTTTAAGGCGCCAAGGTCAATGGTGTAGGTCTCATCGTATACGGCGTCTGGGTCGGCCTCATAGATTTTAAATTCCCGGCTGGAATGCTCCTTCATGTAGGCGATGGCCTTCTCGTCCACAGGGAAAATGCCGTTTTTGCCGCCTGCCTCAATGGCCATGTTGGCAATGGTGAAGCGGTCGTCCATGGAAAGGCTTGCAATGCCTTCCCCCGTAAATTCCATGGATTTATAAAGGGCGCCGTCCACGCCAATCATGCCGATAATGTGCAGGATGACGTCTTTGCCGCTGACCCATTCGGAGGGCTCGCCCACCAGATTGAATTTGATGGCGGAAGGCACCTTGAACCAAGCCTTCCCGGTGGCCATGCCTGCCGCCATATCGGTGCTCCCCACGCCTGTGGAAA
>CAOKUK010000315.1 GCA_948472595.1 uncultured Eubacterium sp. | reverse complement strand
CATCACCATCTGCACCTTCCTGACGCTGACAAATGGGTTTAAGCTGTTTGACCAGAACCTGGCGCTGACGAACGGGGAGCCTTCGAATATGTCGGAGCTGCTGGCGCTGAATATTTTCCGTACTTTTTATGGGAGGACGGGGTATGAAGGGGTCGGGCAGGCGAAGGCGGTGGTGTTCTTCGTGCTGGTGGCGGCAATTGCGTTGGGGCAGAACTGGCTGACCAGGGGAAAGGAAGTGCAGCAGTAAGGGGGATGCCCCCGGATTGCCTGCAAAGGACGATTGCCTGCCTTGAGGCCGCTGGGAGGAATGCGGAGGAAGGGACGGCGGATATTAAGGCATTAGGAGGTTGAGAATTGGCGAGGCGTGCGGAAGTGGAAAAATGTGCTTTGGAAAAACTGGGGAACCTCATTGTGGCGGAAACCATAGATGCGGAAGGGGCGAATTATGTGGAGCGCTTTTCAAGGCAGATGGCGATAGGGAAAGCGGAGGCAGCCATGGGGCTTCAAAAGGCAGACGGCACAAAGAGAAGCCCTCGGACATGGAAGGAGCCGCAGGAATTTGTGAGCGGGAGGATTCCGGCGGCGGAGGCTGGGAAAATCGGCTGCCAGAAATGGCATCCTGCGAAATTCTGCCAAAATGCGAAAAGGGAGGTGCGGGCATGAATGAGAAGAAGGTGCGGCACGGCTGGGCGTACAGCTTATTTTTTACGGCTCTTTCCATCGCCTGGGTATTCCCGATATTGCTGGTCGTGGTGAATTCGTTTAAGAAAAAGGTGTATATCAGCAGGAAGCCTTTTGAGCTTCCTCTGGGAAAAATGTTTGTGAAGCTGGAAAATTATGTGGGCGGGATGGAGAAGATACAGTTCTTTGACGCATTTAAGAACTCTCTGTTCATCACGGTATTCTCGGTGGCCGCCATTATTTTATGCACTTCTATGTGCGCCTGGTATATTTCAAGGGTAAATTCAAAGGTTTCTTCCGGAATCTATTATTTATGCCTGTTTTCCATGATTGTGCCATTCCAGATGGTGATGTTTACTTTGTCAAAATTGGCAAATATGTTGCATTTATCCAGCCCAATTGGTATTATAGTAGTGTATTTGGGATTTGGGGCCGGGCTTGCGGTGTTTATGTTTTGCGGATTTGTAAGGGGGATACCGCTGGAAATTGAAGAGGCAGCCATGATTGATGGGTGCACGCCAATCCAGACTTATTTCCGCGTGGTGTTCCCTATTTTAAAGCCCACTTGCATCACGGTGGCAATCCTTCAGGCTATGTGGATCTGGAATGACTACCTTCTGCCTTACCTGGTGCTGGACATCAAGCGGTGGAAGACCATTCCCATCGCCATCCAGTATCTGAAGGGGGGCTATGGCTCTGTGGACATGGGGGCTATGATGGCAATGCTGGTGCTGGCAATTATCCCAATCATCGTATTTTATGTGGCCTGCCAGAAATATATTATTGAAGGCGTGGTAGCAGGCGCAGTGAAAGGTTAAGGAGGTACGCACCATGCGTAGTAGTGGAATTTTAATGCATATTTCTTCTTTGCCGTCTCCCTATGGGATTGGCACCCTGGGGGAAGAAGCGAGGAAATTCGTGGATTTTCTTGTGAAGGCGCAGCAAAGTTATTGGCAGGTATTGCCTATCTGCCCGACCAGCTACGGGGATTCCCCCTACCAGTCATTTTCCAGCTTTGCCGGGAACCCGTATTTCATAGATTTGGAAATGCTCTGTGAGGAAGGCCTGCTGACGGAAAAGGAGTGCCGGTCCTATGACTGGGGCGGGGATATTTCGCAGGTTGACTATGGGGCGCTTTATAAAAGCCGATACCCACTTCTCCATAAGGCCTTTGGCAGGTTTCGGGAAACGGAGCGGGAAGGGTACCTGGAATTTTGCAGGGAACAGGCAGACTGGCTGGAGGATTATGCATTGTTTATGGCTCTGAAGGATGCCCATCAAGGGGCTTCTTGGAGCGAATGGGAGCCGGAAATTAAGCTGCGCAAGGAAAAGGCCCTGGAGGCGTCCAGGAAGGCCCTTGCGGATGAGGTGGGGTTTTGGAAGATGGTGCAGTTCCTGTTTTATAGGCAGTGGATGCAGCTGAAGGAATATGCCAACCAGAGGGGGATCCGCATGATTGGGGACGCGCCAATCTATGTGGCCATGGACAGCGCCGATGTGTGGGCGAACCCCTCCCAGTTTTATCTGGACGAGAGCCTTTGCCCCATTGACGTGGCGGGGTGCCCGCCGGATGCATTTTCGGAGGACGGGCAGCTGTGGGGGAACCCGCTGTTCCGCTGGGACGTGATGGAGAAAGATGGATACCGTTGGTGGACGAAGCGTCTGGAGAAAATATCCAGGCTTTTTGACGTTGTGCGCATTGACCATTTCCGGGGGTTTGACTCTTTCTATGCCATCCCTTATGGGGATAAGACGGCGAAGAACGGCGAATGGCGCAAGGGGCCCGGCATCGGGCTGTTTCGTGCGGTAGAGAGGAAATTGGGGAAGCTTGACATCATTGCGGAAGACCTGGGGTTCCTTACGGACTCTGTGCGGCAGATGCTGAAGGATTCCGGCTACCCGGGCATGAAGCTCATCCAGTTTGCCTTTGACACCCGGGAGGATGGGGATTACCTGCCCCATAACTATACCAGGAACTGCGTGGTCTATGCAGGCACCCATGACAATGACACGATTTTAGGCTGGATGGAAAGCGCCCCTAAGGATTGTGTGGCCTTTGCTAAGGAATACCTGAAATTGGACGAGGAAGAAGGCCTGAACTGGGGCGTGATGCGCGGCGTATGGTCCAGCGTAGGCGACCTGGCCATCGTGACCATGCAGGACCTGCTGGATTTGGGCGGGACAGGCAGGATGAACACGCCGTCCACGCTGGGATTTAACTGGATGTGGCGGATGGAGCCGGACGCCATCGACGGCAAGCTGATTGGGCGCATCCGCAGCCAGATGGCCTTGTATGGGAGAAGGCGCAAGGAAAAAGATGAGCTGGAGAAGAGCCAGGACGCCATCGTAGAGGCGGAGCTTGCCCTGGCTAAGACGAAGGAAGCCATTGAAATGGCAGAGCTTGCTTTAGCCAAGACGAAGGAAGCGATAGCGGGGGCTGCCCCGAAAGGCTTTGCCGAATAATATGCGTAAACGAATTGTCGGAATATTCTCATTGAAAAGAGCGGTGATAGTCTCTAAGTCCCGCTCTTTTCTTATCACTCAATGATTAAATTCTCTGTAAGTCTGTGTAAATATCAATCATGATTGCTGCCTGCTCTTTCTCTGTCATTTCTAATGCCTCCATTTTTCATTCTCCTTTCGGTGTGCCAGAGTTGCTTGCCTTAATTTCCGCCTGCTTCGTTATCAAAAGAAATATTTCCTGTTTTACGGATTCAGCATTTTCTCATATAATTCAAATATGGGGATTTCCTCAATTCCCC
>CAOKUK010000314.1 GCA_948472595.1 uncultured Eubacterium sp. | reverse complement strand
CAGCAGAGGTCGTCCTAGATTCCGATTACATGTTCTCTTATGGGGAACTGGAGCTTCCGGGCGTGAATGAAAGCTCTTATGATAAGTTTTTCTTCCAATGGGGCAATGGGGAGCTGGATGCGGTCATTCTTCCGGAAAGCTTCTATCGATATTGCCGGGAATTGGGAGGGGGCTTCTGCCTCATCGAAGATACCGGAAGCTTTGAGGCATACCAGGAAGCCGGAGCCTGCAGGGCGGCGGTGCTGGGCGAATGCGCCCTCCCGGAAAAGGCTTGCGGGCAGGAAAAACTGCTGTTCGCCATTCCGGAAACGGCAAAGCACCCCGACAAGGCGGCTCGTTTTTTAGAATATCTGCAAAGCAGCGAAAAGAAAGAGAAGGAGGATGGATTATGAAAAACATCTCACAGGAACATCCGTTTTTTGTTCTGATGGAAAATGCCGGGGATTGGATTATTTTAAATATCCTGTTTGTCCTTACATCCCTGCCAGTCGTCACGATTGGAGCTTCCCTGACTGCCTTCTACCGCGTCGCCCTGCGCAGGCAGAGGGGGGAGAGCAGCTATGCGGCAAGGGAATACCTCAGCGCCTGGAAAAAAGAATGGCGGCAGAGCACAGCCTTATGGATCCCAATCCTTCTGGCAGGATGCCTCCTTCTGTTTGACCTTTGCTATGTAGAAAATCTGGGCAAGGCCTATGCGGCGGCCATCGGCATTGTCATCGTAATCTGGGCGATTCTGTTCAGCTACGCATTCCCGCTGCAGGCAAGATTCCAAAATTCCATTAAGAACACTTTGAAAAACGCATTGGCGCTGGCTGTGGCCCACCTGCCGGACACGCTGCTCATCCTCTTGATAAACAGCATCCCCTTTGCATGCGTTGCAGCCGGAACCTTTGCGGTGATGATGGCGCTCCCGATTTACGCCTTTGCCGGGTTTGCGCTCACGGTCAGAATCAACAGTATTTTCTTTGCTAAAATTTTTACGGAATTAATCGAAAAGAGCGAGGAGGGAGCCAAGAATGTTCATTGAAGCAGACCATGAAAAGCTGCAATATTGCGGGAGGATTGACTGGAGGGACGCAAAAGCGCCGATATTCATCTATCCCTGCACGTCGCTTGGGCTAAAATTTACCGGAAATCGATTGAAAATCCATGTCAAGAATAAAAATGCTTATTGGGACAATTATCTTGGGTGCATCCTGGATGGGAATCCGCTTACGCTGCCCCTGCCCAAGGAAGGCGAAGCCTGCATAAACGTGCCCATTGCGGCCAGGCAGAAAGAAAGCGTCCCCGCAGGCCTTCCCCTTTCTGGGGAACAGGCACATGAGGCGCTTTTCTTCAAGAGGCAGGACGCTTGCCATGAGCTGACGGTACTGGGGCTGGAAATCGAAGACGGGGGCGCACTGCTCCCTATGCCAGAGAAGCCAAAACGGAAGCTGGAATTTTACGGGGATTCCGTCTCTGCTGGGGAAGTGTCCGAAGCGGTCGCCTATGCAGGCCAAGAAGACCCAGAACACAATGGCGAGTATTCCAACAGCTGGCACTCCTATGCCTGGCTGACGGCGCAGAAGCTGAACGCGCAGATTCACGACATCGCCCAGGGCGGCGCCGCGCTGATGGACAAGACCGGCTGGTTCTACGAGCCGGACGCAGTCGGCATGGAATCCATCTGGGACACGCTCCACTACAACCCTACTTTCGGCGAAACCGTAAAATGGGATTTTGCAGGCTATACGCCCCAGGCCGTGGTCGTCGCAATCGGGCAAAATGACAGCCATCCCACAGATTATATGAAAGAGGATGAGCAGGGAGAGAAGGCGGCTTGCTGGCGCGCCCATTATGGAAACTTTCTCCGAAAGCTCCGCAAACAATACCCCAGCGCGCAGATTATATGCTGCACGACGCTTTTAGAGCATGACGCCGCATGGAACTGCGCAATCGGGCAGGCGGTGCAAAAGCTGGGTGACCCCAGGATTACACAGTACCTATTTAAGCGGAACGGAACGGGAACGCCTGGGCACCTCCGGATCCCGGAGGCAGAAGAAATGGCCAGGGAGCTGGCCGCTTATATTGAAACGCTTGCAATAGAAGGGTGGGAGGAATGATGGAACAGGCAAATCTGGCAAGATGGAAAAACTGCATGAAGAGAGCCAAACAGGGGGAACGGCTTGCCATTGGATTTCTGGGCGGCTCCATTACGCAAGGAAGCCTTGCCACAAAACCAGAGAACTGCTATGCATACCGGGTATTTGAATGGTGGAAGGACACGTTTCCCCAAGCGGAGATTTCCTACGTGAACGGTGGCATCGGCGGGACGAATTCCCATTTTGGCGCGGCGCGGGCCGTGGAAGACGTGCTGATGTACCAGCCGGATGCCGTAATCTTGGATTTTTGCGTCAACGACCAGGCGGACGCCTTTTTCCAAGAGACATACGAGGGCGTAGTGCGCAAGATCCTGGCCTGGGACTCCAAGCCGGCGCTCCTCCTGTTAAACAATGTCTATTATGATACCGGCACGAATGCCCAAAAGCAGCACAATGCAGTAGGCGAATGGTACCATGTGCCGCATGTGAGCATCCGGGATACGCTCTTCCAAAGGCTGAGAGCAGGCGAATTTACGCTGGAGGAACTGACGCCGGACGGGCTGCATCCCAATGACAAAGGGCATCAGCTGGTGGCTGCGGAAATCATCTCATTTTTAAACAGCGTCAGAAAACTGCAAGAGGAAACAGAAAGCGGCGCAGGCCTGCAAGCAGACGCCCCGCTGCCTGCCCCCATGACGGAAAACGCCTATGAAGACGCAAAGCGGCTGACCATCCGGGAAGCCTGCCCGAAGCTGGACGGATTCCGGGCAGATACCCAGGAAAAACAAGGGCACCTGGATATCTTTAAAAATGGCTGGATTGGGGAGAAGGCTGGCGACAGAATTCAGTTTGAAGCCGAAGCTTCCTGCATTGCCGTCCAGTACCGAAAGACAGTCCAGAAGCCTGCGCTCCGCGCGAAGCTAATCTTGGACGGCAATCAGTCAGAGCCATGGATCCTGGATGGAAATTTCAAAGAGGACTGGGGCGACTGCCTGTATCTGGAGCCGGTGCTGCACCACGGAGAACGCAGGAAACACTCAGTGGAACTGGAAATCCTCGAAAGCGGCGCGGCGCAGGCGACCCCATTTTACCTGTCCTCTCTCATTCTTGCATAAGGAGGTTCTTCTATGAACGCAAAAGAAACGTATGAATTTTGGCTGAAAGACGCCTATTTTGATGAAAATACCAAGCAGGAGCTGGCCGCCATCGCGGACGACGAAAAAGAGATTGCGGATCGCTTCTGGCGGGATCTGGAATTTGGGACCGGAGGGCTTCGCAGCATTATCGGCGCAGGCACAAACCGGATGAACGTCTATACCGTGCGCAAGGCTACGCAGGGGCTGGCAAATTATATCCGAAAGCAAGG
>CAOKUK010000313.1 GCA_948472595.1 uncultured Eubacterium sp. | reverse complement strand
TTCCCTACACGACGCTCTTCCGATCTGGCCATGGGGTACGTCTTTGGGCTGTTCCAGACAGGCTATTTATATGGGAAGACGCAGCATATTGACATCCGGGAGCATGGGAGCGGGAATGCCGGCGCCACGAATACCCTGCGTACCTTAGGGGCAAAGGCAGGCTTGATTGTCTTTCTGGGGGATGCAGGCAAGACCATGCTGGCAATGCTTTTTGCATGGCTCCTGTTCCATAAGGAATATGGGGATGGGATACGCTTGCTGGCCATGTATGCAGGGCTTGGGAGCGTGCTGGGGCATAATTTCCCATTCTATATGAAATTTAAGGGCGGGAAGGGCGTGGCCTGCACGGCAGGATTCCTTTTGGCCTTCTACCCGCCCATGGCGCCAGTGTGCCTGCTGCTGTTTATCTTGGTGGTGGCGCTGACGAGATATGTGTCCTTAGGATCTATTTTGGTGGGAATCTGCTTTTTCGCCCAGCTGCTCTTATATGGGCAGTTAGGCTATTTGGGCGTGCGCCAGGATTTGCTGCCAGAGGTTTATGTGCTTGGGGCGGCTTTTATGGCATTGATTTTGGGAAGGCACCATGCCAACATCAGGCGGCTGCTTAGCGGGACAGAGAATAAGTTTTCCCTGCATAAGGCGGGAGAGAAGAAATAGGCGTCTGCCTACAGGGAAAGGGATTTGGGGGTAATTGACAACTGCCTGGCAGGATTGGAGTTTGGAGGTAATTATGGCAAAGGTAAGCGTGATTGGAGCGGGAAGCTGGGGGATAGCCCTGGCCACGGTATTAGAGAAAAATGGGCACGAGGTGGCAGTCTGGTCTGCCATTGAAGAGGAAATCAAAATGCTTCAGCGGGATAGGGAGCATAAGGAGAAGCTCCCCGGCGTGCGGCTGGGAGAGGGGATAGAGCTGACGGCTGACTTGGAGAGGGCTGCCTCGGGGAGGGATTTGCTGGTGATGGCCGTGCCATCGGTGTTCGTTCGGGGCACGGCGAAAAGGGTGCGGCCTTTTGTCCAGGAAAATACGCTGATTGTGAATGTGGCGAAGGGGATTGAAGAGCAGACGCTGATGACGCTTACGGATATCATTGCGGAGGAAATCCCCCAGGCCAAGGTGGCCGTCTTGTCTGGCCCCAGCCATGCGGAGGAAGTGGGGCGGGGGCTGCCGACTACCTGTGTGGCGGGGGCAAAGAGGAAAGAAGACGCAGAATACGTGCAGAATATTTTCATGAACGATGTGTTCCGCATCTATACCAGCCCGGACATGCTGGGCATTGAGCTGGGCGGGGCGCTGAAAAATGTGATTGCCTTAGCGGCCGGGATGGCGGATGGGATTGGGTATGGAGACAATACCAAAGCCGCCCTGATTACCCGCGGGATTGCCGAAATCGGCCGCCTGGCCATCGCAATGGGCGCAAAATATGAGACCCTCAGCGGGCTGACCGGGATAGGGGATTTGATTGTGACTTGCGCCAGCAGGCATAGCCGGAATCGGAAGGCCGGGATGCTGATTGGGCAGGGGAAGACCATGGAGGAGGCCATGGAGGAAGTGCATATGGTAGTGGAGGGCGTGTATTCCGCCAAAGCTGCCATAGGCCTGTCCAAGAAGTATCAGGTGCCGATGCCGATTATTGAAGAGGTGAATCGGATTCTGTTTGAAGGCGAGCCGGTAAAAGAAGCCGTGCAGGGCCTCATGCTGCGGGATAAGAAGGCAGAGCATGAAAAGCTGTGGGCAGACGCCGAAAAGATAAAATAATAGGGCGGCAAGCCCAGGCGGCATCAAAGGAAAGGGTGAAGGCTTCGTGGGAGCCTTTACCCTTTTTGACGTTTCTGCAATGAAATCTGCATTTTTTCCATATCCTATCTAAAATTACTCCATAGAATCCTTTTTTCAGGCATATTTTTTCGAGGAAACTATGCATTTTCTTTATTTTCATTTTCATTTGGCCTTCCTATAATAAGGAAAGATGTATTCCTGCGGGCAATAAGCCAAGCAGCTGCACTTGCGCAGATATTTGGCGAATGCCGCAAGGATGTTTGACTTAGAGAAAGGGAAGGGAAAAATATGAAGAAGAGAAAATCCTTGCTACAAAAAAGCATAGCGGCAATCTTGCTGTCTGCATTTTTTTTCACATCTGTCCCAGGCATTGCGCGCGCCGATGGGATGGAAACAGGGCGTACGCAGGGTTCCGAAGAACCGAACCCTCTTGTCAGCAAAACCCCGGAAACCTTCTGCAATCCCATAAACCTCAGCTATAGCTATCAATATGGCTTAAACCGGGGGACCGGGGGCTTCCGTATGCTGGCCGACCCCCAGCCTATTTATTACCAGGGGGAATACTGGCTGTTCCCCACCAATGCCACAGGCTATTACCATTCCCAGGATTTGGTAAACTGGGAATTTGTCTATTCCACTGCTCAGCAAGTCAACAATTATGCCCCAGGCGTCTTTGAGCATGGGGGTTACCTGTATATCAGCCGGCATAGCCGCGGTAATTTATACCGTACTAAGACCCCGGCGCAGGGAAACAGCTGGGAGTATGTCCGCGGCACCCATTGCCAGGACCCATACTATTTCAAAGACCCGGATACGGGGCGCATCTTTGAAATCCATGGCTGTGTAGGGATTAATCATTCAGATAAGGACAAGAAGCCGCCCATTTACATTGCGGAGCTTGATACAAATTCCCCCACCTTGGATTATCTGCCTATAGATACTTCTATCCCAGGTGCAGATCCGAATGCAGGCTATCCCGTCTTCTATATGGATAGGGATCAGCACGGTTATGAAGTCCCCGGCCAGTACAATGACGACTATAACCGCAATACCAGAAGCTGGCTGGAAGGCGGCGGCATGCTGAAACACAAGGGGAGGTATTATATTTATTACAGCGGCCCTGCCACAGAATGCGCTGCTTACTGTGATGGCTGCTATGTATCCGACGACCCTTTGGGCCCATATACATGGTGCGACAGCAGCCCTTTTGCCTACAAGAGCACAGGATTTACCATAGGCGCAGGCCATGGGCATGATATTGTGGAGCGGCAAAGCGGCCGGATATGGAAATTCGGCTCCATATCCATTGCTTCTAACGACAGCTGGGAGCGCCGCCTGAGCCTGTATCCCCTGGCATTTGACCAATACAGCCGCCCTGTGACAGATTTGTCCATGGCAGATTACCCCATGTATGTGCCCACCAGCCCCAAAAGCTCCTTTGAACACCAGGGGCCGGATTGGAACCTGGTATCCTATGGGATTACAGCTACTGCCTCATCAACGTATGATGCCAGGGTTACGTCCCAAGGAGCCGGGGAGAGCGGGAGTTTCCAGATTTCCCCAGACAGGGCTTTTGATGAGAATATCCGTACCTGGTGGAGCGCCGAGACCGGGAATGCCGGGGAATGGCTGATGGGGGATATGGGCAAGGAATGTACCGTCAACGCCCTGCAGCTGAATTTTGCCGACCAGGACGCA
>CAOKUK010000312.1 GCA_948472595.1 uncultured Eubacterium sp. | reverse complement strand
ATGGCGCAGTTATCCACCAGCATATGCTCCAAGGCCACGTCCGGGTAATCCTTTGCCACCTCTTCCACCACCTTCCTCCAAAGCCTGGAGGAGTCCAGCACATTCGCCTTGTCCACGCTGGTCACCTTCTTCCTGCGCTTCCTGGCGATGTCAAAGCCCCGCTTTGCAATCCTGCGTATCTCATGTTCATTATATGTCAAGGTGTCTTCCGCCGTCACAATCCCGTTGCGCTCTTCCGTCACCCTTTTCCCAAAATAGAGGCCCCCGGTCAGCTCCCGCATAATCATCATGTCAAAGCCGTCCCCGATAATGTCGTCCCTAAGCGGGCATGCCTCCTTCAGCTCCTCATACAGGTATGCCGGCCTTAAATTCGCAAATAGGCTCAGGGACTTCCTCAGCTTCAAGAGCCCTGCCTCCGGCCGCAAATGGGGCGGCAGCTTATACCAAGGGGACGTGCTGGTATTCCCCCCGATGGAGCCCATCAGCACGGCGTCCGCCGCCTTGGCCTGGGCAATCGCCCCTTCCGTCAGGGGCTCCCCTGTCTTGTCGATGGAAATCCCCCCCATCAATATCTCGTCATAGGAAAAGCTATGCCCATAAACCTCCCCTACCCTATCCAATACCTTTTTCGCCTCTTTGACGATTTCCGGCCCAATCCCGTCGCCGGAAATCACTCCAACCTGATACTCCATGTCTTTTCTTCCTTCCTCGCATTTATCCGTATTGTTTTACTATATTATATTTGCATTCAGATTTCAACTAAAATCGACATTTTTCTTTTTCATGGCTTGCATAATTTACAGTTATAGCCTTTCATTTCTTCTATTATAAAAAGATATGGTTCTGCTGCCAAAGCCTGTCCCGAATAAGGCAGTGCATTGTGGCCGCCTTGCCGCCATTCATCCCCATCATATCCCGCAAAGATTAAGAAAAAGCACCCTCTGGCTTCGCTCCTTCCCTTATTTCAGATAATTGACTTCTACTAATTTTCATTTCCCAAACGCCTTACGGGCGCCCGGGAATATAATCACTAATAAAAATGGCCTATCCAAACCTAAGAAAGTACCCCATCCGCCTGAGAATGCTTTCTGTTTTATTTTTTATTCTCTTTTTCTTTGTCCGTTATGGCGTCTTCCGGCTTCTCCACTACGGCGATGGCCGCCTTCTGCATCGGGATGCGGCAATTCTTATTGTTCCCAAACTCCATAATCACCGTATCGTCCGTAATGTCAATCACCATCCCGTAAAACCCGCTGGTCGTCAACACCGTATCCCCGACTGCCAACTCCGACAGCATCGCATTCTTGCGCTTCGTCTCTTTCTGCTGCGGCCGTATCATCATAAAATACAGCACCACCAGCATAATGATAATCCAAATCAGCGAGAATCCCGCCGAGCCTGCCGAACCTGCTTGAGCTAAAATAGACATTTCCTTTCCTCCTGCCTTGCATGCCCCGTTACGGGCAATCATTTTCCATACTTCTATGCACTCCTATCATTTTACACAAATTCCATGCAGAGGGCAAGAGGTTTTTCTTTTTTAATAAAAATTTTAGGAATTTCACCTGGAACTGCCGTATTTATAAGCATAATCTATAAATATTTTATAAGATTTCCCTTTTATCGGCTTATAATCTGCGCCATAAGGATACCGAAACGTCACGGTCACTACGCTCTTGGGCTTCTCACAGTGCAGATAAGTGCCATACTGGCCTACCGGCTTTCCCTTACTGTCATAAAAGACACAGGTGGCATGGACAAACTGCCATTTTGTCTTTGAATTATTCTTGAATTTTGCGGTTATGCCTGAGCTGGACTTGCTTTTCTTCAAGGTCTTTATATACTTCGTTCCATATGTGATGCTATTGCTGGTTCTTTTGGCCTTAAATCCTATTTTATAGGACTTGTAAGAGGCGTACTGGTTCTTGGAATTCCGAGGGCGCGCAAAAAACATCACGCATCTCTTGCCTGGCTCTAAGCTGTAATTCCCAGCCGTCTTCTCCCCTATCTTTTTTTTGCTTTTATTATAATAGGAGCAGGTGGCAGTAAGGTTCAGCGCATAAGATTTCGTATTCTTTATGATGCAAATCACCCCTGTGTCTGCTTTTTGGGACTGGTACTCCAGGCCTTTTGCCTTTTTTACCGATGCGCCCAGGGCGCGCTGCTCTATCCCTTCCTCCTCCAGATAAGGAGACGCCTGCACCGCCTCGAAGTCTTCTGCCAGGCGCTGGGATGCCTGCGCCGCCTCAAAATTTCCGGCCAGCATAGCCAATGCCAAAAATAACCCTGCCACACGTGTTCCTACTTTTCCTTTTAACTGAAACATTTTTTCCTCCTAATCTCTCCACTAAGCCTGGAAATCCCAGCCCTTGCGGTATTTCTCCCGCTCCAATCCCTGCGCCCTATTGTACGATTCCAAAACCTGTTCCCGTATTGCCCGGGCATCTTCTGCCAGTTCCTTGGCCTCTTTGGCTGCCGCTTCCAGGCTTTTTTCCTGGAAATCCTGCACGCCTTCCTCCAAGGTCTGTTCCCGGGCTTCTTCCAACAGCTCCTCCTGGCTTTCCAGCAATTTTTCCTGCTCTTCCAGGTTCTCTTCTGCCGCTTCCAAAGACTCGTCCAGCATCTCGTCCAAAACGCCCTTGTCCTCTTCTGTCCCCAAGGCTTCTTCCGCCATCTCTTCCCGTCTCTCTTCCGGGGTCTTTGGCTCCAGTTTCTTGGCGGCCTCTGCGTTTTTCTCTCCCTGCTCCTGAGCCTCGTCCAAGATATGGGCCATCTGCTCATTGTTGTAAGCGGTTTTCACGGCTGCAATCTGGTCTTCATAGCTGTGAAATGCGTTCAGCTTCTCAGCAATTTCCTCAACCGTATCGCATTCCCTGCTCTTTAAGTTCTCTTTCTGCTTCTCCCAGAATGCAATTTCATTCGAAGCCTTCTGTTGGCGCTCTGCTTTCTCCTGCGCACTCTTAAGTGCGCCGTTATGTAACGCCGGCAGATTGCCGGCAAAAATGCTTCCTGATTTATTCGGGCTGTGGACACTTTTGCCCACGCCGGCTGTAAAGAAATTCATAGGGCATACCTCCTCCTTCTCCATCCTTGTTGCGCGCGGAATCATCGCCTTTTTGCTCACCTTATATTTCGGAGAAGATATGCCATTTATTAACAAGACTTTCGTCAATACAGGTTCTTCACCTTAAATTCCCGCTCTGACTCCCTCCTGGCGTCCTTCTTCGCAATATCCTGCCGCTTGTCATAGAGCTTCTTGCCCCGGGCTAACGCCACCTCCACCTTCACCAGGCTTCCTTTGAAATAGACCCGCAAGGGCACGAAGGTATAGCCTTTTTCCGCCATTTTCCCTGCAATTTTGTTAATCTCATATTTATGCATCAGAAGCTTCCTGGGGCGGAGCGGATCTTTGTTGAAGATGTTCCCCTTCTCATAAGGGCTGATATGCATACCGTAGATTATCACTTCCCCATCCTCCACCCGGATAAAGGATTCCTTCACGGA
>CAOKUK010000311.1 GCA_948472595.1 uncultured Eubacterium sp. | reverse complement strand
TTACCTCCGGATCATTGTTCACCACCTCCTGCAGGCACAGGATTAGATGGATGATGTCTTTGGCAATCACATAGGCCGGCGCCGCCTTCGCCCCGAAAATCACGGTAATCGGCGTGGAAGGCTTGTTCCCCCGTTTGATTTCCAGGTATTTATGGATGACATACAGCGCATTCATCTGCTGCCGCTTGTACTCGTGGAGGCGCTTAATCTGAATATCGAAAATGGAATTCTCGTCCACCTCAATCCCCTGGGTGCTGCGCAGGTAAGCCGCAAGGCTGCGCTTATTCTCCTTCTTAATCTCCACCAAGCGATTCAGCACCTGGTCGTCCTCCACATAGGCCAAGAGCTTCTCCAACTCATCCGCATCCTTATGCCAGCCTTCCCCAATCTTCTCATCCAGGAAATGGGAAAGCCCCTTATTGCAGTGCATCAGCCAGCGGCGGAAGGTAATGCCGTTCGTCTTATTGTTGAATTTCTCCGGGTAAATCCGGTAGAAATTGTTCAGCTCATTCTTCTTTAAGATTTCCGTGTGCAGGTAAGCCACGCCGTTGACGCTGTAGCCATAGTGGATGTCCATATGAGCCATATGCACCAGGCCGTTCCCATCAATAATCCGCACGGAGGGGTCTTCAAACTTGTCCTTCACGATGGTATCCAGCTCCCGGATAATCGGCATCAGCTGAGGCACAGCCTTATTCAGGTAGTCCATCGGCCACTTCTCCAAAGCCTCTGCCAGAATCGTGTGATTCGTGTAAGCGCAGGTCTTAGAGACGATTTCAATGGCGTCCTGCATGCGGATTCCCTTCTCCATCAGCAGGCGGATTAATTCTGGGATAATCATGCTGGGATGGGTGTCATTGATCTGGATAGCCGCATACTCCGGCAAATCATAGAAATTAGACCCCTTGGCCTCGCATTCCGAGAGGATGAGCCTTGCCGCATTGCTCACCATAAAATACTGCTGGTACACCCGCAGCAGGCGCCCTGCGTCATCCGAATCATCCGGGTAAAGGAATAGGGTCAGGTTCTTCATGATGTCCTCTTTGTTAAAATCAATCCCATCCCCCACCAGGCTCTCATCCACCGTCTCAATATCGAACAAATGCAGCTTATTCGTCCGGTTGTCAAAGCCTGTCACATCCAAGTCGTACATCCTGGAATGCACCGTAAACCCGCCGAACTGGACAGGATATGTCACGTCCGTCCTGGTCAGCCAGCTCTTCTCCTCCATCCAAGGGTTCTTATTCTCCCTCTGCAGATGGTTCTCAAAAGTCTGCAGGAACAGCCCAAAATGGTAATTCAGGCCGATGCCAGCCCCATTCATCCCCAAAGTGGCCATGGAATCCAAAAAACATGCGGCCAGGCGCCCAAGTCCGCCGTTCCCCAAGGAGGGCTCCGGCTCCACCTGCTCAATCAGGTTGATATCCCTGCCGGCATCCGCCAGAATCTGCGCTACCTCATCATAAATCCCCAAGTTAATCATGTTGTTGGAAAGCAGCTTCCCAATCAGGAACTCTGCGGAAATGTAATAAATCTTCTTCTTCCCTTCCCGGCTTTCCTTGCCCTGCACCAAGTCCTTCACGATTTTCAGCAGCCCATAATAAAGCTCCTCATCGGAACACCCTGAAAGATTGTGGCTGCACTCCTGTTCCAATAACATCTTCAGTAACTGTTTCACATTGACACTCATTGCTTCTCCTTTCCTATCTTGACCTCAAGTCCGTGGATACTCATGAAATACCTATAGTATACTCCCCATTTCCATATTTTTCTTGCAGTATGGTAGCAAAATATAGTACAATACTATCAACTATACCACAGAAGCCAGCCGCCCCTAACAGGCGCAGGCTTCCCTTGCCGCTTCATGCGCCGCTGGAAAGGAGCCCTTATGGACATTGCAGAATATCAGGATAACCAGGAAACCAAATCCCACGGCCAAGACGATTTCCCCTTTAACATTTACATTTGCAGCATCCCTTTGGACTTTACCCTGGTTCCCACCCATTGGCACAATGATATGGAAATCATCTATGTGAAGAAGGGGCGGGGCGTCGTTTCCCTGGACTTAAGACCCTTCGAAGTATCCCAGGGGGATATTGTCATCATCCCTCCCGGCCGCCTCCATTCCATTGGGCAGCTTGATGCGCATTCCATGGAATACGAAAATATTATTTTCCACCTCTCCATGCTGATGGCCTACCAGGGCGACTGCTGCACAAAACAGCTCTTCCAGCCCTTATCCCAAGGGCAGAGCCTCTTCCCCAGCCACTATCCCCCCGGCGCCCCGCCATACCCCGCCCTGGCCGCCTGCCTTGACGCCATGGACGGCATCTGCCAAGCTTTTGGGCATGGGTACCAGCTGGCCATTAAGGGGCAGCTGTTTTCCTTTTTCTATGCGCTTGTATCCGCTATGCTGCCGCCCCAGCCCCATATCCACAACAAATCCTTGAACCATTTAAAGGCTATCTTGAAATACGTGGAGACAAACTTCCAAGAAAAAATCCCCATCCAGGAGGCCGCCAGAATCTGCGGGTTCAGCGCATCCCATTTTATGAAGTTCTTCAAATCCCACATGGGGGTTTCCTTTACGGAATACCTGAACGATTACCGCCTGACCCTTGCGGCGCGCCTTTTGCTCTCTTCCAACGACCCCATAGGAAACATCGCCGCAGACACCGGGTTTGATAATCTCTCTTATTTTAACCGAATTTTCAAGAAGAAATACCACTGCACGCCAAGTATGTTCCGGCATAAGGAGCCTTAAGCGGGATGCGCCATGTATTGAAAAAAATGCGTTGGAAAGCCATAACCTTATTGACATACTTTTGACAAAGATATATAGTAAAAGTATCATAAATCTGTTTATGAAAAATACATATTTTAGGAGGATTTTACCCATGAACAATTTAAAATTGGATGTAGCGGACCAGATTGCAGTCCTCACCATCAGCAGGCCAGGCGCATTGAATGCCCTGAACAGCGAGACCTTGGCTGAGCTTAACACTGCGCTGACAGAAATTGAAGCAAGAGATGACGTGAAGGTTGTAATCTTAACCGGCGGCCCAGACAAGAAGGACAACCCCTACAAGTCCTTCGTTGCCGGCGCAGACATTGCCGAGATGGTGAATTTCAGCGCCGCAGAGGCCCGCGCATTCGGCATGCGGGCTGCAGAGCCATTCTTCAAGCTGATGAACATGCGCCAGGTGACCATCGCTGCCGTAAATGGGTTTGCCCTTGGCGGCGGCTGCGAAATCGCCATGGCCTGCGACATCCGCATCGCTTCTGACAACGCTACATTCGCACAGCCAGAGACCGGCCTTGGCATTATCCCAGGCTTCGGCGGCACACAGAGGCTCGCCCGCTTAATCGGCATGGGCAGGGCAAAGGAGCTGATTTTCACTTGCGACAACATTGACGCCCAGGAAGCTTACCGGATTGGCCTGGTAAATAAGGTTGTGGCTAAGGAAGAGCTGATGGACACCGCCAAGAAGATGGCCTCCAAGATTATT
>CAOKUK010000310.1 GCA_948472595.1 uncultured Eubacterium sp. | reverse complement strand
CCAAGTAAGCGCCAGCCAGCATGCAAAAGGGTACTATGAATACGCCTTAAAGGACAGCGGCAAAACCGTATACCGGGAAGGCTACGGCGCAGGCAACTGCAACATCGACGCCGCCGTTGCAACAGGAAAAATTGCGACAGAGCATGGGATGAAGGTGCTGATTGATTTCCACTATTCTGACTTCTGGGCCGACCCTGCCAAGATGAAATGCCCGAAAGCCTGGGAAGGCATGGACATTGACCAAAAGGCAGAAGCCCTCTCTGCCTATACCACCGAATGCCTGCAAAAATTAAAAGCTGCAGGCGTGGATGTGGGCATGGTGCAGATTGGAAATGAAATCAACGGCGGCATGGCCGGAGAAAAGGACTGGGCAAACGTCGCCAAGCTCCTGAATGCCGGGAGCAAGGCCGTCCGCGCTGCAGATTCGAACATCCTAATCGCTGTCCACTACGCAGACCCCCACAAAGAAAATTACCAAACCGGGCGGGCAAAGGCCTTACATGACGCCGATATCGATTACGATGTGTTTGCCTCTTCCTATTATTCCTTCTGGCATGGAAGCCCGGAAAACCTCACCAACGTATTGAAAACCATTGCAGACACCTACCACAAGAAGGTGATGGTGGCCGAAGTTTCTTACTGCACCACCACAGAAGACGGAGACGGCGCAGCGAATGTGGTAAACGCTGGCACATCCCCGCTGAACTACTCCGTTGACAAGCAAGGAGAGGGCCAGGCGGCAGCCGTCCGGGACGCCATTGCAGCCGTATCTGCCGTGGGCGAAGCCGGCATCGGGACATTTTACTGGGAGCCCGCATGGGTTCCGGTGGGAAATTACGCCGGGGCGCCCGCAGGCCAGAAAGAGGCAGTCTTAGCCTCCAACATCGACAAATGGGAGAAATACGGCTCCGGCTGGGCTTCCATGTGGTCCGGCCCCCAAGGCGGCGGTTACGACCCTGGCGTGAGCGAAGACAAGTCCACCCATGGCTCCCAGTGGGATAACCAGGCAATGTTTGATTTTGACGGCAAGGCCCTTCCCTCCATCCATGTCTATCAATGGGTTTACACCGGCGCAGAAGGCCCCGTCCAGGTATCTACCGTGGACACTGCCTCCTATACCATGAATTACAAAGACACGCCCCAGCTGCCTGCTGCGGTAACCGTCCGCCTGAATAATGGGACAGCCGTGGAAAATGTGCCCGTCCTTTGGAATCAAGCTCAATTAGAAGCCTTACAGACGGCAGATTTCGGCGAATACACCATAGACGGCGCATTGGCAGAGTTTACATATCCCTCTAAGGGACAGACCGTCACCGTGCCGGCCGGCCAGCAAAAAACAACCTGCGCCGTGAAGGTTACCGGGAAAAATTACTTGACAAACGGAAGCTTTGAAGAAGGGGAAAATGGATGGACCGCCACTGGCGCCAACCTGAAAACAGACGGCGCTGGCGGCAATGCCAAGGACGGGAATAATTACTATGACGCTTGGAACGAAAACGCCTTGGATTTCAGCTTGGAACAGACGGTTACAGCAACCCTCCCAAGCGGCAAATACACCTTATTCGGCCACTACCAGGGCACAAACGTGTCCGCAATGTCAGAAGGTTCGGGCTTGACAGCCACTGTCACATTCAAAAACGGGGAAACCAAAACCTACACAGGGGAAATCCAAATTCCCAACACCTGGAAAGTCTTCCACCAGGCCAAGGCGACAAACATCTTGATTAACCAGAACGTGGAAAGCGTCAAAATCACAAGCCGGGTAGCTTGCACCGGCGCAGGGCCATGGGTCGTGGCGGACGACATCAACCTGATGCGCGCCGACAGCCTGACGGCTGAGGAAGAAGCCTTCGGCACGCCTTCCCCAGAAAAGAAGTCCTACACTGTCATCTTCAAGGACGGCAACGCCATCCTTAAAACAGAAACAGTGGAAGAAGGCGCAGCAGCCTCCGCGCCAGAGGCCCCCACAAAAGCAGGCTATGCCTTCGATGGATGGGACACCTCTTTTGCGCAGGTAACCTCCGACTTAACGGTAAACGCCAAATGGAAAAAGCTCCAAGAGGAACAGCCCAAGAAATTCAAGGTCACGTTCCAGGCAAACGGCGGGGCAAGCCTCAAGACCAAGACAAAAACTGTAACGGTTGGAAAAGCCTTTGGCGCACTGCCCAACGCAAAACGCACAGGCTACGCCTTTATAGGATGGTATACCGCAAAATCCGGCGGAAAGAAAGTCACCAGCGCCACAAAGGTAGCCATTTCCAAAAATACGACCCTGTACGCACATTGGAAAAAAATCGCAAAGCCTGACAATGTGAGAAAGCCAACCGTCAAAAACACGAAAAAGAACACCTTAAAGATTACCTTCAAAAAAGCAAAGGGGGCAGAGGGCTATGAAATCCGCTACGCTGCCAAATCAAACATGAAGGGCGCAAAGAAAGTAACGTCAAAAAAGGCCGCCTGCACCATCCGGGACAAAAAACTGAAAAAAGGCAGAACCTACTACATCCAAGTACGCGCCTATAAAAAAGACTCTGCAGGCAAGAAGGTATACAGCAAATCTTACAGCCCCAAGGCAAAGATTACCTTAAAGAAATAATTTCCATTAGACCGCTCGAGTCTCTAATTCTGTCAAATTATTTCTTCTATCTATCGTATTACTGTGAATGTTGGTGGTATACATAATTCGGCAGATCTTATTCAGGAACTGGGAGAAGAGACTGGCATCTTCCCAGCTGTTCTCCCAGTTGCTGATAGCATATGGGCATTTCTTCCCCCATGTTTCTTTCACCGGCATAGGTACGAAATCATATTTGCGTATTTCAATGGGTTCCCCCATTAGACCCATATCAAGGAAACCCCTTTCCATATAATCATGAATATTATCCGCATTTCCGCTGTAAATCTCATACTGAATCAGCGGATGCTTTTCTGAAAAAGCGGCAATTATTTGCGAAAGAATCTCTCTAAACAGATCATTCAGGAGTTCTCATGAAAGCGTAAAGGCATCTATTGGCACCTTCCAAATAGATGCCCATGTTAGAATTCCATTACAAAAATTTTTCCCTTCTATGCCACGGTCCTGTTTTTTTGTCCACGGTAAATTCCAAAACCTGCAAGGACAGCGGTCAAGCCCAAAACGAAAACTGCCATAATCGGATAGCTGACGCACATACCGAACACATGAAACATTTTAAATCCCCCAAACACTTCCTTTATCAGTGTGACATTCGCCAGTCCAAAGTCTATCAGAGGCTGGAATCTCTGTGTGACAGTATCACCCATTGCCGCCAGGCCTACGTTAATAAACAGAATGGCAAGGCTTACCCCCGCTGTGCCCATCTGGTTTTTCATTCGTGATGAAATAAATCCAATGATAAGGCTGTAAACTGCCCCCGTGAAAATAATCCATACTGCTCCGACTACAGCAAGCTGCCACGTCTGAAATCCAAACATGGATTTTGCATACGTTGGAATAGATTGGATTGCAGCGTTCCAGCCATGCAGGCTGGCATGTGGAAGAAAGCCAAAAATAAAGGTAG
>CAOKUK010000309.1 GCA_948472595.1 uncultured Eubacterium sp. | reverse complement strand
CCGCTGATGCTGGCAGGCGCCTGCAGATTACTGTATGCAAAGTCTGAATATGTAAGCCCTGACCCGAAAGCATAGGTCACATGCTCCGGATTTGCATACAGATACGTCAGCCCTGTCTGTGCCGGGTCCGCATTCGTCATGTCTGTCGTAAACCTCGGATCCAAATCATCCAATGACAGGCTTGTGCCCTCTGGGATGGAATAGCCGTTGATGGCCGGGAGCGCCTCATTGGTATTGTACCAGGTGGCCGTCAGTTTCCCTGTGGGAGCCGCATCCCCATAAAGGATCTGGCCCAGGGCATACCCGCCGTACTGCCCTGCATAAGGCTGCACCAGGATGGCTGCCACATTGGGGTTATCTTTAAATTCCTGGATGATTTCCGGATAATTTGTCTGTACCACCACAATGGTCTTCCCTGGATACGCTGCCGCCACATTCGCCACTTGGGCATACTGGCCATCGCCCAGATGTAAGTCTGTCCTGTCGCAGCCTTCCCCGGAACTATGCCTAGTAGGCGCGCCCACCACGACCACTGCATAGTCGCTTTGGCTTGCCACTGTCTTTGAACCGTAATCTTCTACGACTTCTTCTGTAAACCTAGTCTCCGGCGTCCGTAACGCAGCTGCCGTGCCCTTGTCTGCCAGCTTGTCGGAAAAGCTTATCTTCCCTTCCCCGTCCACCTTCATATAACGCCCATTCTGATAGTAGCCTTGGATTGGCGCAGTCCCCATAAAGCTCTCGCTGTAGGACTCCATAATATAGGTCAGGGTGCCGTCCTCATTGGCCTCCACCCGGAAACGGTAAGGCATGGTTGTGGTGACATAAGTCGCTTCCAGGCTGTTGGAAATCTGCTCTAAGGTCTCTTCGCCGCTGGCTTCCACGGCTGTCAGCGTCCCGCCGCCAGACCAGCCGCCGCCTTCCACCTTCCCTTTTAACCATTTTCCATTGTCCAGGCATTTATAAGTGTAGCCCTGCTGGCCCCAGGAGTATTTCTCAAACCTGGCCGCCGCTTCCTGATCCTCCGCCGTCACCAGGGATACCCCGTCTTCTGCTAAGGCGATATATTTCCCATCCGCCGTCTTGATATTCACCACCTGCCCGTCCACGCTGTAGGCAACATGCTCTTTCCCGCCGACTGCCTGGATGCCTGCCGCCGTGGAATACAAGGCGTTCTCTATCTGCGGGGACTTGGACACGGCATAGGTCGTCTTAAACCTTGTGACGGACATAGGGCCGGAGACATAGACGGAAGCGTCTTTCTGTAATGGGAGCACCTGGTTGTCGTTTTTCAGCATGACCACGGATTCCTGGGCTGCCTGCAGCGCAACCGCCTGGTTGTTCCCATTGTTATAGTCATCTATTGCGCCCTGCCCTGCAGACTGGCTGTAAAATGGGTACTGCCCCATGTCCGCATTTAAGACGCCGCAGCGCACCAGCTGGCCAATCTGGTCCTTCGCCACATTCTCCACATCCTCTTCTGTCACCCCATAAGTGCCAGCTTTCACCTGGTTCACCAAAGTCCAGAAGCTCTTATCCCCATTCCTTGTGGTGCTGGCTCCTGATGAGTTGGCCACCGCCATTACAGAGCCTATGGCAGAATAGCCCTGGCCATTGTAAGCGCTGTCGTCAATCACCGGCACATAGCTGGAATCATACCCATTCCCATAAGTCCTCTGATAACTCACAGAGCCGGCGTCCGTCACGCTGAACAGCCCATATGGCGCATGGCTCTTGGCATAATTAATCAATGGGGAAATAATATTCGGAATCCCATTGGTCCTTCCATAGGAACTCATAAACCCGCTTACTGCGCCGGATTCAAAGCCTTTCAGGGCGCTTTGGGGCTGGTACTCCATCAAAGTCCTGGCGCTTGCGTTGTTACTGGTATTTGTCCGGAGGGTCTGCGAATTGTACGTAGTGAAATGTTTCGTGGTCACCACGGCCTTCTGCCAAAAACCTTCCGCCCCCGGCTCATGGACGCCGGATACGCCCGTGGCCATTTTATCCACCATGGTGGCCGCCAGGTGCGGGTCTTCTGCAAACCCTTCGTCAAAACGCCCGCTCAGCGGGTTGATGCGCAAATCGCTGGTGGCGGTGCATGCCATCACATTGATGTTAGACAGGTTGCCGTAATCCACCTTATTAATCCTCTCACTCCCCAGCACATGGCCTACGGCTTCTACCAGTTCCTTATTCCAACTCTGGCCAAGCCCTATAATGGCAGGGAAATCTGTGGATACGCCTTGCACGCAGTCCGTGAAGTTCAGGGAGCCTGGGATTGTCCTGCCTGCGTTCTTTCCTTCTGTAAGCACATAATCCCCCCGGGTGTCAAACGCAAACCTGGCCGCGCCCTCCAGCCCGATATAATCAATCACGGTGTCCAGGTACTGCTCATAATGAGACGGTTCCCCGTCAAACAGGGGCATCCCTTCATACACATGGCCTGCCGGGGCAGGCGCAAAAGCAACCGCTTTCTGTTCCTGCCCATCCTCTGCTGCATATGCCGTCCATAGCGTCTGTGGGAACACTGCGCCGGCTGCCACTGCCGTTGCCACCAAGAAGGCCGCCGCCTTCTTCCAAAGCTTTCTTTTCATCCTCATCCTTTTTCCTCCTGTTTCCTGCCGCAGCCCACGCCTTGGCCGCTTGGAATCCATCCAGGCGCCTCCCGGCCTTCCTTGCGGGCCACTATGGTCTCCTACCTTACAACCGAACCCGTGCACGTTTCGCTTATATATCTATTATCCACAAAAGGCTCCCCTGTAACAATGCAGATTTTCTACCAAAATGTTGAAAAAAATAACTTGATAGACGGCGACCCTTGTAAGATTCACCAATCCATCAAGTTATGTTCTATTTCACTGTATAATTGCGCTTTCATCTTCAGCGCCACTTCCGTGCCTTTGCCCGGCTGGCTGGACACCGTAATGCCGAACCCTTCCCCATAATGCATTGCCAGCCGTTTATGGACGTTACGCAGGCCAATGCTGCCTCTCCCCTCTTGGGGCTTGCTGTCCTGATAAATCCGGTCTATGGCTTCCTGCCCCATCCCTACCCCGTCGTCCCTGACCCAGAGATAGAGGATGTTCCCCTCTTGTTCCCCCCTCACTTCCACATGGGTGATTCCCACCTTGTCTTCCATCCCATGCACGATAGCGTTCTCCAGTACCGGCTGCACTACCAGCTTCGGAATCCCATACCCATACAGTTCTTCTGGGATAGCCACTTGCGCATCCAGGCGCTCTCCATACCGGTATTTCTGGATCTGTATGTAATCCAACAGCCCCAGGACTTCCTGCTCCAGCGTGACATAAGTGCCTGGGCGCAGGGCAGACCGCATCAGGTTCCCCAAAGCCACCGCAATATCGCCAATCTCGTCAATTCCCTGCATGCGTGCCATCCAGTTAACCGTATCCAGCGTATTATAGAGGAAATGAGGGTTTATCTGCATCTGCAGGGACTGCATCTGGGCCTTCTGCTTTAAATACTGCTGCTTATATACTTCCTCTAAGAGCCTCTCTATTTTTGCAGCCATTTTATTGAAGGCCTCTGCCAGC
>CAOKUK010000308.1 GCA_948472595.1 uncultured Eubacterium sp. | reverse complement strand
GGTGAGCGGAATCCGCTCCCCAGCCTCATCCATTTTCACAATCACAAACTGCCCGGGCAGGCAGGACTTGGCCACCCGGGGCGCCTTGACGTCCATAAGGAATATCTTATCCGCCAGTATCTTCTTCTTTACGATTGGGTACATACTTTAACCTCCGCCTAAGATTATCTGAATTATTGAAGTAAAATGTGAGCCTTTTACGCGCCTGTAACTGCAACAAAAATATCCACTCCTATATGATAACTGATACCGCAGAAAAACACAAGGAATTTTTCTCTTTCTCGTTCATTCTTCGAACATTGCGCCTCGGCCGCCCATCATGATTGGAAAATAATAGCGGCCTGTCCATATCAAGGAAAAGAAATCTAGGGATGGACATGCCCCCCTTGCCCTATAATGGATATAGAGACAGGAAAATCAAACCGCACAGAAAGGAGCCGACCAGCATGGGCGCCACATACTATATTATGCACGGCAGCAGGAAAATAGCCTCTATTGACACGCTGCCAGGCGCAAACTGCCTCACCGTCCCCTTTTCCGCAAAAATGACACAGTTAGAGGCCGCCCAAAAAGCCGTCCAAAGAAGCGGCTTGAACCAAATTTCTGAAATCCAAAAAGAATGGTTCTTGGGACATGCCCCTTGGTGGGATATGTTTCGGCAGCGGCTTTCCACCCTAAAAAAGCTTGACCGCATGCAGCCATGAGCGAAAACAAAATCAAAAGCCCCTCTGCAATCTTACTTTTGCATGCTTTCGCCAGGCTCTTGTCCCCCCTTACGCTTTTCAATCCAGGCCTTCCGCTCCAAAGCCTCCTTATAGGCAAATTTCCAAAGCCACGACATCAGCAGGTATTGGATGACCAACTGGATTCCCACAAATATCATAATGTCAGAAATCCCATCAAAGCCTCCCAGCAAAAATGTAATTAAGACAGCAGCCCCAATAATCACAAGCGGCAAGAGATAATAATACGCCTTCCGCTCTTTCACGGAATTGCAGCTCTTCCATTCTTGCTCCAGAAAGGCTTCATAAGACAGCTCCCCTTTCCCCTGCTTCCGGCTCTTATTCCTGGCCCTCTGGTATTTTTTTTGCATATCGCCGTCCATATCCTTTCGCATTTCCTCCTGCACCAAATCTCTAAACTTCACCTTTGGCCGCTTAATCCGCTCCCTGCACAAGGGGTAATAAGCCAGCAGGTAGGCGATAGAGGCTGCCCCCACAATCCAGGCCGGGCAAGAAATGAGATTCATGCGGTTCTCATCCAGGAGCCACCAGATGATAAAAAACACCGCTATCGCCACCGTGCAGGCGCCTGCGCGCAATGCCTTGATGGAAATCCACCTCCTCTGAAACATCATGCGGCGCAGCAGGGCATTGGCTGCCATGCCCACCATGCCTGCAATCCCAAGCCCAATCAAATACCCGAACAGGTTCAGGCTGATGGGAATACTGAAGACGCCGGACAGGCCTTGGCCATCTATCTTTGGATCTGGGAAGGCCATATCCAGAAAAGCGAGAATCAACAGAAACCAGGCTATAGATTTCAGCCAGTCCACAAGGCGCAGCACATGGCTCTTTATGCCAAAGTCCGAACAGAATGTCCTGCAGAACTGCTCCAGGCTATTCCCTGTGATTCGCAAGACGGGCTTCCCCGTCTTCTGCGCACTGCAAAAGATATCCAGCAGCTCGCCCAGCCGCTCCTCCGCTGCACTTTCATCCACATTCTGGCTGTTTACATACATTTCGATCTTTTCGAATGTTTCCCTATACTCACCGCTTAAATTATCCGTATAATATATGTAGCTATCCTTCATAGGTACCTCCTCCTTCCTGATTCCCTCTTTCCATTCCATTTGCCGCAGCGCTCGGCTTTGGTAAAATGGCATTGGCTGCCGCCGTTATCTTGGCATAGTTGGCCTGAAACTCCAGAAACGCCTGTCTCCCATCCCTTGTAATGGAATAATATTTCCGCATCGGCCCATAGGGCGACTTTTCCTTGCGGCAGGAAATCATCCCCTTCTTCGCCAGGCGCGTCAGAATCGGGTAAAGCGTCCCTTCCAGCAAATCATCAAAACCGCCCTCTTCCAATCTGGCAATAATCTCATAGCCATATGCCTCGCCCTCCGCAATCACAGCCAACACACAGCCTTCCAAAATCCCACGCAAAAGCTGGGCTTCCTCCATCTTCCATCCCCCTTTCCCATGCTGCCTGGCTGCACAGCGGCAGAACGCCCTTCACTGCAGCTACAGGCCAATCTACTCTTTAACGCATAGTAGTAAATCTGACTATACTATATCACAGCTACTTTGTTTCGTCAAGTAGCTGTGGGAATTTTTAAGAAAAGGATTGTTTAAGTAAACAAAGGCCAGTTTATTTAAATCTGTCACTTTGCCCAGGTCAATGCGCTCCAACACATAAAATCTCGCACTTTCGCATCAGATTCTGGGATGACCAGGCTGACAATACTGCTCTCTTGGAAAGCAGAAGCGCCGATTGTTTTCACGCCCTGGGGAATTGCCACATTAGACATTCGGCCATGGATAAAGGCCATTTCGCCAATCTCTGACACGGCGGAAGGAACTGTATACGTTTCAGCCGTCTTGTTAGCCGGGCAATAGAGAAGCTTCTTGCCGCCTTTTGAGAAAAGCACCCCATCCTGTGTTTGATATGCCAGGCCACTTTGTCATTTTTTCCGCTGCAGTCGCCGGAAGCAACAAAATCTGCGCTGGCTCCTCTGACATCAGCCTCTATTGGCAATTCATCTTTTGTTCTGCCTCCTCCATATCCTGCGGCAGGGTTCTTTTGTTCTTCTTCTGGCGACTCGGACAAATCCAGCTCCCGAAAATTATTTTCACAAGCGCTTTCCTCTTCCGGCTCCAGTACTGTTCCAGACGCTTACATTACTCCGCCGCTTAAATGCTAAAAAATATTTGATTCAATTACAAGTATCTCCATCGTTTCGATTATACAAATAAAAACGCAGATAAAAACAATAAAAAATTAAAATCCCGAACTCATCACTTGACAACATATCAATTGCTTATTCTCTGTTGAATCTGCGGGGAAATCTCCTCCTGGACAGAATTTGCCATATGTCTTATAATAAAAACAAAAATCCCTCTTCTGCAATCCGCAGGCGGCTGATTTGACCAAATCCATCGTTTGGAAGGAGGCTCTTATGAAAAGAAATGTGGCAATTGGAATCCAAGACTTTGAAAAGCTGATTTTAAGCGACTGCTTTTACATTGACAAAACAGATTTCATCCGGGAATGGTGGGACAGCAAAGACGAGGTGACATTGATCACCCGCCCCCGCCGCTTTGGAAAAACGCTGAATATGAGCATGCGGGAACGTTTTTTCTCTATCCAATATGCAGGAAGGGGCGAGTTATTCCAAGGGCTTTCCATATGGGGGCAGGAATCCTACCGGGCGCTTCAAGGCACTTACCCTGTGATTAGCCTTTCCTTCGCCGCAATTAAGGAACAGAGATACGCTGATGCGCGGAAAAAAATCTGCCAACTTATCGCATGGCTTTATGAAGACTTTTCCCCCATGCTTTGCAAGGCGGGATTT
>CAOKUK010000307.1 GCA_948472595.1 uncultured Eubacterium sp. | reverse complement strand
TTTTACAACGACGCCGTGCTGCGCAGCTTTGAGAAAATTTCCGGCTGTGAGGCAGTCCGTCCTGACATTGCCGGAATTATGGGAGCCTTTGGAGCCGCCCTGATTGCCCGGGAGCGTTATGAAAACAACCCTGCGACCACCATGCTGCCCATTGAGGAAATTGAGCGCCTGGAGGTGGACACCCGGCTGACCCGATGCCAGGGCTGCACCAACCGCTGCCTTCTGACAATCAACCGCTTTTCCGGGAACCGCAGGTTCATTACGGGGAACCGCTGCGAGAAGGGATTAGGGAAGGAAAAGAACAAGGAACAGATCCCCAACCTATTTGAATACAAGAATGCCAGGGTGTTTGACTACAAGCCGCTTCCAAAGCAGGAAGCCTCCCGGGGCACGGTGGGAATTCCCCGGGTGCTCAACATGTACGAAAATTACCCCTTCTGGGCCGTATTTTTCCGAGAGCTGAAATTTTGCGCCCTGCTGTCCCCCCCGTCCACCCGGAAGATTTACGAGATGGGCATTGAATCCATCCCCAGCGAGTCGGAATGCTACCCCGCCAAGCTGGCCCATGGACACGTTTCCTGGCTGATTGGGCAGAATGCCGACGTGATTTTTTATCCCTGCATCCCCTATGAGCGCAACGAGTTCCCGGATTCCAACAACCACTACAACTGCCCCATTGTGACCTCCTATGCGGAAAACATCAAGAATAACGTGGATGAGATTACCTCCGGGCAAGTGCGCTTCTTAAACCCCTTCCTGTCTTTCGCCTCCAAGGAAGACCTGGGAAGGCAGCTTGAGCAGGTGTTCCAGGAAGAATTCTCCATCCCTCCGGAAGAGACCCGGGCAGCCGTGGAAGCCGGCTGGCAGGAACTGGCCGCCATGCGCGCAGATATCCGCCGCAAGGGTGAGGAGACGCTGGAATACATGGAAAAGACCGGGCGGCGCGGCATTGTCCTAGCCGGGCGCCCTTACCATGTGGATCCGGAAATCAACCATGGCATTCCAGAGCTTATCAATTCCTATGGAATTGCCGTGCTGACGGAGGATTCCATTTCCCACCTAGAGGAAGTGGAGCGCCCTTTGCTGGTCATGGACCAATGGATGTACCATTCCCGGCTGTATGCCGCCGCAAATTTCGTAAAGACCCGGGAGGACTTGGACCTAATCCAGCTCAACTCCTTCGGCTGCGGCCTGGATGCGGTCACCACGGACCAAGTCGGCGACATCCTGTCAAAATCTGGCAAAATCTACACCTGCTTAAAGATTGACGAGGTGAATAACTTAGGCGCCGCCCGCATACGCATACGCTCCCTGCTCTCCGCCCTTCGGGTCAAGGAAAAGCAGAAAGCCTGCCGCAAGATTCTGCCCTCCAATTACGAGCGGGTGGTGTTCACGGAGGAAATGCGCAGAGAATACACCATCCTCTGCCCCCAGATGTCGCCCATCCACTTTGAGCTTTTGCAGCCCGCTTTCCGCGCCGCCGGCTACCGCATGGAGGTATTGGGCAATGATGGGAAAGCGGCTGTGGACATGGGGCTGAAATACGTGAACAACGACGCCTGCTACCCCTCCCTGATGGTGGTGGGGCAGATTATGGACGCCATCCTGTCCGGCGACTATGACCTGGCCAAAACTGCCGTGGTCATCACCCAAACCGGCGGCGGATGCCGCGCCTCCAATTACATCGGCTTTATCCGCAGGGCATTGGAAAAGGCCGGATACCCAAATATCCCGGTCATCTCCCTAAATTTAAGCGGCCTGGAAGCCAACCCTGGCTTTAAGCTCACCCTGCCTCTCATCCAAAAGGGGCTCTATGCCCTAACCTTCGGCGATATTTTCATGCGCTGCCTCTACCGCACTAGGCCTTATGAAAAGACGCCCGGCTCCGCCAATGCGCTGCATGAGAAATGGAAGAAAGCCTGCATGGATTTTGTCTCCACGAAAAAACCCTGCTCCCATCGGAAATTCAAGCAATACTGCCGGGAGATTATCCGGGACTTTGACAGCCTCCCCATGACAAAAGAGCCCAAGCCAAAGGTCGGCATTGTAGGGGAAATCCTAGTGAAATTCCTGCCTGCCGCCAACAACTACCTGGTAGATTTATTAGAATCCGAAGGGGCGCAGGCCGTAGTGCCGGATTTGACGGATTTCCTGCTCTACTGCTTCTACAACCAGAATTTCTGCGCAGAGCACCTAGGGCTTGAGAAATCAAAGGCCAGAACTGCCAATTGGGGCATCAGATTCCTGGAATGGCTGCGCAGGACAGCCCGCAAGGAATTTGAGCGGAGCAAGCACTTTGACCCGCCCGCCAGGATAGAGGATTTGGCAAAGTATGCCTCCCCCATCGTGTCACAAGGGAACCAGACCGGGGAAGGCTGGTTCCTGACCGGGGAGATGTTGGAACTCATCCACTCTGGAACGAACAATATCGTATGCACGCAGCCCTTCGGCTGCCTGCCCAACCACGTGGTTGGAAAAGGCGTGATCAAAGAAATCCGCCACCGTTACCCTCTGTCCAATATTGTGGCCATCGACTATGACCCAGGGGCGTCGGAGGTGAACCAGCTGAACCGGATCAAGCTGATGCTGTCCACCGCCCAAAAAAACCTGGGGAAGGAATTGCAGCCTTAAGCGCATCCCCTTCCCTGCGCAGATTGGAATTTGGAAATCATTGGAAATCCTCTTGCGGTTTTGAAGATATTCCGCTTCCTGCCTCGTTAGAGTAAGCAGATAGAAAAAATCAAGCATTCAGATATAAGGAGGAGACTTCCATGAAGCGCAACAAGATATTGACCATCTTATTAGGGTTTGCCATTATTTCCGGGCTGGTGTGCACGGCGCTGACCATCGCCGTCGGCATACAAAATGGGAACACCGCCTCTGCCCACCCCTCTTCTGCCAAAGGGGAGAAGTATCCCCAGCCCTACCATCTGGAGAAGACCAAGCTGGAGGAATTTTCCAGCCTGTCCCTCCAATTGGAGGACAGCAACGTGTCCATTATCCCGTCTGACGGCTATTATTTAGAATACCGCCTGGACGGCACCCATGAGGAGCCAAAATACTGCGTCAAAGACGGAAAGCTTTCCTTCCAGGAGGGGAATCTCCGGCAAAAGTTCCATATTTCCTGGAACCTGTTCAGTTACCCCCCAAGCCAGGAAGGCTTCTACCTGAACTTATATGTGCCAAAAGATAAAATCTTTGACAGCGCCTCCTTCCATCTGGAAAGCGGGAACTTAGAGCTTTCGCAGCTAAAGGCCAAGGAAGCTGATTTTGCCCTGGACTACGGGAACCTGGAATGCGAAAGCCTCACCGGGGGAGCTTTCACCCTTACAGCAGAATCCGGAAATTTGGACTTTGGGGATATCACCTGCGATGACCTGCAGATGAAATCAGAATACGGGAACATCACCGGAGACAGCTTTACCATCGCCAACTGCGCAGAGTTGAAATTGGATTCCGGGAACCTGGAGCTTTCACGGCTGTCCTCAGGGGATTTGAACCTGTCCAACGAATATGGGAACTGCACCGTGGACACATTCCAGGCAAAGGACAGCTCCATCACCATGGATTCCGGATCCCTAAAGCTTC
>CAOKUK010000306.1 GCA_948472595.1 uncultured Eubacterium sp. | reverse complement strand
TAAAGGAAAAATACGGCAGGCTTGACATTTTAGTGAACAACGCCGGCGTGTCAGACAGCACGAAGGCGGACGCTTATGAGGACGGCCAGTTTGAACGGGTGATAGACTTGAATGTCAACGCCATTTTCCATGCTGTCCGCCCGGCAGTGAAGATCATGAAGGAGCAGGGCGGCGGGTGCATTTTAAATACCAGCTCCATGGTCAGCATTTCCGGACAGCCCGGGGGCGTGGCTTACCCTGCCAGCAAATTTGCAGTAAACGGCATGACCCTTTCCCTGGCCAGGGAATTAGGGCCGGACAATATCCGGGTGAACGCAGTGGCTCCGGGCATTACCAAGACCGACATGGTGGCCGCCCTCCCGGATGCAATGATTCAGCCGTTGATTAAGACCATCCCATTGCGCAGGGTTGGGGAGCCGGAGGATGTGGCCAATGCCTTCTTATTCCTGGCCAGCGATATGGCCAGCTATGTGACGGGCGAGATCCTGTCCGTGGACGGCGCAGCCAGGGCATAAAAGGATATTTATTGGAGAAAGAATGGATAACAAATATACAGTTTTGAAGAATACCTTCGGCTATGACGCTTTCCGGGAAGGGCAGGAGGCGCTGGTGGACAGCGCCCTTTCCGGCAGGGATGTGCTGGGGATTATGCCTACAGGGGCTGGGAAATCCATCTGTTTCCAAATCCCAGCCCTCCTGTTTGCGGGGATTACCATAGTGGTGTCCCCGCTGATTTCCCTGATGAAGGATCAGGTGGCGGCATTGAACCAATTAGGCGTCCATGCCGCCTATATCAATAGCTCCCTGACGGAGGGCCAGTACCGAAAGGCAATGGAGCTTGCCCGCAGGGGGCAGTATAAAATTATCTATGTTGCGCCGGAGCGCCTGCTGACAGAGGCCTTCCAGCTGCTGGTGCGGGACGTGGAGATTTCCATGGTGGCAGTGGATGAGGCGCATTGCATCTCCCAGTGGGGACAGGATTTCCGTCCCAGCTATCTGAAAATCGTGGAATTTATCGAAATGCTGCCCAAGCGCCCAGTGATTGCCGCTTACACCGCAACGGCCACCAAACAGGTAAAGGAAGATATTGTCTGTATCCTGGGGCTTCGCCAGCCGACCCTAGTGGTGACCGGGTATGACCGGAAGAACCTGTATTTTGCGGTAAAGAAAGCCAAGGACAAAAAGGCCATGCTGCTGAAGCACCTAAAGGAAAATGGGGACAAAAGCGGGATTATATACTGCAATACGAGGAAGACGGTGGAGGAGGTGTGGCAAAGCCTCATAGCGGAGGGCTACCCTGCGACCCGCTACCATGCAGGCCTTTCGGATGGGGAGCGCAAGCAGAACCAGGATGATTTCATATATGACGTTAAGCCTTTGATGGTGGCCACGAATGCCTTTGGCATGGGGATTGACAAGTCCAATGTGCGCTATGTCATCCACTACAATATGCCAAAGGACATTGAGAGCTATTACCAGGAGGCCGGCCGCGCCGGGCGGGACGGGGAGCCTGCGGAGTGCCTATTGTATTATGCCGGGCAGGACGTGCGGGTCAATGAATTCCTGATTGGGACCCAGGGCGAGAACAGCGAGCTGGATGGGGAGGAGCTGGAATTGATAAAGGAGCGGGACTTAGAGCGGCTTCGGAAAATGACCTTTTACTGCTTTACCAATGAGTGCCTGCGGGATTACATCCTGCGCTATTTCGGGGAATACGGCGGGAATTACTGCGGGAATTGCGAAAACTGCCTGAAGGAATTTGAGGACATTGACGTGACTAAGGAGGCCTTCCATATCATCCGCCTGGTGCAGGCCAGCCATGAGCGCTATGGGATCAATGCGGTGCTGGATGCGGTTCATGGGTCGGATACGGCCAAGGTGCGCCAGTTTGGCCTCAAGAGGAACCCGGAATATGGGAGCTTAAAGGGCAGGACCTTGGTGCGCCTGCGGCAGATATTGAACGACTTGCTGGTGAAGGGATACCTATTCCTCACGGCAAACGATTATCCCATACTGAAAATGACGGATTTGGGCAGGGAGCTTTTGGATTCTTATGCCAGGGAAGCGGAAGGGCTACATAGCATTATTCTAAAGCTCCCCAAGGAGCGAGAGCAGGACAAAGCCCCCAAGGAGGGCAAGAAGGAAGAGGCCGCCCGGGCAAGCCACCCGGATTTGTTCGAGCTGCTGCGGAAGCGGCGCTACGAGCTGGCGCAGAAAGACCATGTGCCGCCCTATATTATTTTCTCAGACAAGACATTGCGGGAAATGAGCGCCCTGCTGCCTGCGACGAAGGAGGAGATGCTGGCCATAAACGGCATAGGGAAAGTGAAATATGAGCGGTATGGGGAAGCGTTCCAGGGGATTGTAGAAGAGTACGCAAGGAGCAGGGGGATAAAATAAAGGGAGAAAATTTTGAAAAAATATTTATTTTCCCGGGAACTCATGTTAAACTGATAGATGCAACCTCAAACAACCGATAGATATTAAGGAGACTAAACATATGGGAGGCTTTTTTGGCGTTGCTTCAAAGAAAAATTGTACTTTGGAGCTCTTTTATGGAGTAGATTACCATTCCCACCTGGGGACCAGGCGCGGGGGCATGGCCATGTATGGGGAGCAGGGATTCCAGAGGGCGATTCACAATATTGAGAATTCCCCTTTTCGGACCAAATTTGAGAAGGATGCGGAGGAGCTTCAGGGGCATCTGGGCATTGGCTGCATTTCCGACTATGAGCCCCAGCCCCTCTTAATCCAATCCCACCTGGGCAGCTTTGCCATCGCCACAGTGGGCAAAATCAACAATATGGACGCATTGCTGAAGGAGACGTACCAGGATGGGCGTTCCCATTTCCAGGAGATGAGCGGCGGGCAGATCAATGCCACGGAGCTGATAGCCTCCCTCATCTGCAAGGCGGACAGCCTGGTAGAGGGCATCCAGTATGTACAGGGGCTGGTGGATGGCTCCATGACCATTTTGCTGATGACCAAGGATGGGATTTACGCAGCCAGGGATAAATATGGCCGGACGCCTGTGGTGATTGGGAAGCGGGAAGATGGGTACTGCGTTTCCTTTGAGAACTTCGCATATATCAATCTGGGATTTTCCCATGACAGGGAGCTGGGGCCTGCAGAGATTGCCTTGGTGACAGCCGAAGGGGCGCAGACAGTCAGCCCGCCGGGGGACGAGATGAAGATGTGTTCCTTCCTTTGGGTGTATTATGGCTATCCCACTTCTTCCTATGAGGGGGTCAATGTAGAGGAAATGCGCTACCGCTGCGGCGGCATGCTGGCCAAGCGGGATGGGGGCGAGGTGCAGCCGGACATTGTGGCCGGGGTGCCGGATTCCGGGATTGCCCATGCGATTGGGTATGCCAATGCGTCCGGGATTCCCTATGCAAGGCCGTTCATCAAGTACACGCCCACCTGGCCCCGATCTTTCATGCCTACGAACCAGAGCCAGAGGGATTTGATAGCCCGCATGAAGCTGATTCCGGTGCAGGCTCTGATTGAGGACAAGAAGCTGCTTTTGATAGACGACTCTATTGTGCGGGGGACCCAGCTGAGGGAGACCACGGACTTCCTGTATCGGAGCGGGGCGAAGG
>CAOKUK010000305.1 GCA_948472595.1 uncultured Eubacterium sp. | reverse complement strand
AGTGAGGGGTGTGCGGATGTCATGGGAAATGCTGGTAATGCTCTCCCGGTAGCTTTGGTTGGTCTTTCGGAGCCTGCGCGCCTCTCCCCGCAGGCTTTCCGCCGCCCGGTTAATCCCAGAAATCATTTCCTCAGTCCTGCCCACCTGGTTGGCGGCAGTCAGACGGTAATTGCTGCCCGGGGTTTCCAAGAATTCCATCTGATTCAATATATGCTTTACCTGCTGGCGGTAACGCCGCACTTGCATGGCCAGGGCGCCTGCCAAAACACACAGCGCTGCAGCCGCTATCCCTAACAAAAGCTCCATCGCCATTTGCCCCCAATCCATCTCTTCCATATCATTTTAGCAGAACGCATGGGAAAAAGCAAATTTGGCATGCTGCTCATGAATAAAACATCGATATTGAACTGCCGTAGTAATAACCGCTAGGGCAATCTGCCAAAAACTTTATACTTTCTTTATATTTTTCCTATACTTTCTAAAACCCGCCATGCTATACTGCTATTATTCTAATAGGAGCAACCAAGCGAGAAACAACCGGCGCGCAAAATCACTGAGATTTTCCACATAGCGCAATCTGGATAACAGGCAAGAAAGGAGATTTTTACACAGCAATGGATTATGTATTGAAAACGACAGGCCTTACCAAGCAGTATGGCCGCCACACCGTGGTGAACCATGTGGACATGCATGTGGAAAAAGGCGACATTTATGGGTTTATTGGAAAAAACGGCGCTGGGAAGACTACCTTTATGCGCATGGTTGCAGGGTTGGCCTCCCCGGCGGAAGGGTCTATGGAGCTGTTCGGCTCCACAGATTTGGAAACGCAGCGGCTGCGTATTGGAAGCCTAATCGAGCACCCCGGGCTGTATGGGAAAATGACGGCAAAGGAAAATTTAGAGGTTGTCAAACGGAGCCTGGGCATCACGGAAAAAAATGCCGTGGAGGACATGTTGGAATTTGTCCGCCTGTCCGATACCGGAAAGAAAAAAGTGAAAAATTTCTCCATGGGCATGAAGCAGCGCCTGGGCATTGCCATCGCATTGTTCAGCAATCCGGACTTCCTCATCCTGGATGAGCCCATCAACGGCCTGGACCCTGCAGGGATTAAGGAAATCCGGGATCTGTTGTTAAGGCTGAACCGGGAACGGCAGATGACCATCCTGATTTCCAGCCATATCTTGGGGGAGCTGTCTAAGATTGCCACGCGCTACGGCATCATCAAAGATGGGGCGCTGATTGAGGAATTTGAAGCAAGGGAGCTGGAACTGCGGTGCCAGAGATGCCTGAAGCTGGCCGTGGATGATACAGACCGGGCTGCCGCCATCCTGGAAGAGAAATGCCATATCGCCAATTATGACGTGCCGCAGGAAGGGGTGATTCGGGTCTTTGAAGGGCTGGACCGTTCCTGGGCCATAAACCGAGAGCTGGTGCTTAAGGACATCAAGGTAAAAGAAATCTGCCTGGCCGGGCAGGATTTGGAAGGTTACTTTATGGATTTGCTGGGGAATGAGCAAGCCTCTTTTGCAGCGCCCCGCAAAAATAAACGCAGCTCATTTGCAATAGGAGGGAAACATGCTTAATCTATTTCATGCAGAATGCTATAAATTATGGAGGAACAAATCATTTTACATCTGCGCCCTGACAGGGGCACTCATTTCGCTGCTGCTCTATGGCACCTTGTTTCTGGTGGACAATTTAGAGCGCACGGATTCCCAACAGGGACAAGAAGGCTTTTCTGTCACAGCCACAGTAAATGAAGAGGCAGGGGACTTAGGCAGCACAGAGCTGCAAGGCAAAGAAGAGGCAATCCCCATGAGCCAGAGGATTGGCATTATGGGCGTGATTGAGCAAATGCTGTCCGGCAGCTTCGCAGGATTCATCACGACCATTTTTGTATGCATCTTTGTGGTTGGGGAATATGGAAACGGCGCCATCAAGAACGTGGTGAGCAAAGGATATTCCCGGGGCACGGTATTTCTAAGCAAGCTGCTGGCTGCGGAACTGGCCGCTTTGCTTCTCAACCTGGCAATCATCGGGGCGTGCCTGCTCTTTGGAGCCATCCTTATGGGAAAAAGCGGAATCGAGGCTATTGCCTGGAAGGATTTGGCCATTTTCACGGGCATACAGATGGCATTTTCCGCAGCGCTGACCGGCATTGTCGCCATGATTGGGGAAATCACCCGAAGCCTGGGTTCCGGCATTGCCCTAAGCCTTGGGCTTTTGATGTTCTCCACCTCCATAACGGCGGGGCTTGACTTATTGTTCCATGACTTACATTGGAAGCCTTCCTCCTATTGGCTGCTGGATTTGCAGACCACTGCCTTGGCGGACGTCCTCCAGAAGGATTTCCTTATCCGGGCGGCAGCCCTGTCAATCTTTTGGCTCCTGGCCGCAGCCGCAGCGGGGATGCTGCATTTTAAAAAGGCGGATATCAAGTAGGACTGCGCCTCACTTCATTTTGAAGCCTATTCCCCATACGGTCTGGATGTAGGCTTCCTCCGGGTGGGCTTTGGCAAGTTTCTGGCGGATATTGCTGATATGCACATTGACGGCATTATCCTCCCCCAGGAACTCCTCGTTCCATACGGAGTCATAGATATTCGCCTTGGTAAAGACCTTTTGGGGATTGCCCATCAAAAGCTCTAATATCAAATACTCCCGCTTGGTGAAGGGCACTTCCTGCCCGCCCACCAGCACCAAGAAATCATCCTGCCATAGGCGGATGTCTTTATAGGAAAGCACCCTGTCAGAGGCCTGCGCCTCCCCTGCTTCTGCGCCATTTCTTCCCCTGCGCCGCAGCACGGCTTCCAGCCTTGCCAGAAGCTCTTCCGTATCAAAGGGCTTTACCACATAATCATCCGCCCCCGCCCGCAAAAGAGATACCCTAACATTCACGCTGTCTTTGGCGGAAGAAACGATTACGCCCGTCTGGGGATATTTTTCCTTCATGGCGCAAAGCACCTCTTCTCCCGCCATCCCTGGCAGCATCAAATCCAAAATCACGGCGTCCGGCATGCGTTCTTTCATGCAAAGCAAGGCTTCCGTGCCGGAAAACGCCTGCGCTGCCTCATACCCATGCTGCTCAAAGAACTCTTTCAGCATTTGGTTAATGTCGTTGTCATCCTCAACAATCAGTATGTATTCCCTCATGCCTTTCCCTCTTTCCGCTGTCTCCCATTTTTTATTGCCACTTTCCTCTAATTCCTATATTGTCAATCGCTACTTTTGCGCTTTCCCCTGTAAAGCGCAGCGTCACTTTGCAAATCCTGCTCCTGTCCACCCCTTTAAAATCAGACACTGGGATGGAAACCGTCTGGAACTGGCGCACATAGTCCGCTGCCCCAATCAAATACTGCAGCTTATTCAGGCGCACCGGGAAGGGCGGGTAAATGCAGGCATATGCATCCACCGGAAGGCTTGCCGCAAAACCTTTGGCGTCCGTCACCTCCACTTCCGCCTGCAGCCAGCCAGCGCCGCTTTCCTTGCCGCCATCCTGCATGTCCATCAAGTCAAACTGCAGCGACTTTCCCTCCAGAGGAAGCTCCGGGAAGGAAAGGCAGAGCCCAGCTTCCCTGCCCTCTTCCCTTTTCAGGATTACCGCATGGTTGTCCCTGGAAT
>CAOKUK010000304.1 GCA_948472595.1 uncultured Eubacterium sp. | reverse complement strand
TTCCTACAAGGAGGGCGCTTCCGCTGTCCATTGGTCCTGTGACGGCGGCACGGAATTTGACATGACAGACGGCTCGAAAGCCGAGGTGGGCACAGAGATTACCTTATTCCTGAACGAGGACTGCGTGGAATTCTCCAACGAATACCGCGCCAGGGAAGTCATCGAAAAATACTGCTCTTTCATGCCCATCCCGATTTTCCTGCAGAAGGAAAATGCGGAGACGGAATATGAGACCATCCTGGCAGAGGAAGTGACGGAGAAAGACACGGTAGTGGAGACCATTATCGAAGAGCCCAAGTACGAAGAGAAGGAAAAGGAAGACGGCACCAAGGAGCAAGTGGAGGTCTCTCCCCGCACCGAGAAGGCCAAAATCATCAAGCGCCCCGTCGCCCTCAACGATATCCACCCGCTGTGGGGCAAGCACCCCAACGACTGCACGGATGAGGAGTACAAGGCTTTCTACCGCAAGGTATTCCAGGATTACAAGGAGCCCCTGTTCTGGATTCACCTGAATATGGATTACCCCTTCAACCTTAAGGGCATCCTGTACTTCCCGAAAATCAACACAGAGTATGATTCCATTGAGGGCACCATCAAACTATACAACAACCAGGTATTTATCGCAGACAATATCAAAGAGGTGATCCCAGAGTTCCTGATGCTCTTAAAGGGCGTGATTGACTGCCCGGACCTGCCCCTGAATGTGTCCAGGAGCGCATTGCAGAACGATGGCTTTGTGCAGAAAATCTCTGACTACATCACCAAGAAAGTGGCTGACAAGCTCAGCGGCATGTGCAAGACAGACAAGGAGTCCTATGAGAAATACTGGGACGACATCAGCCCCTTCATCAAGTTTGGCTGCCTGAAAGACGAAAAATTCTGCGACAAGATGAACGACTACATCTTATTCAAGAATTTAGAGGACAAGTACCTGACCCTGCCGGAATGCCTGAAGGTGGAGGAGCCGGAAGAATCGCAGGACGGCGGCAGCGCCGAAGGCGCAGATGCGGACAGCAATTCCGGCAAGGAAACAGATGACGCCGAAGAAAAAGATACCCGCAAGCCTGTATATTATGTAACCGACCGGCAGCAGCAAGGCCAGTATATCAAGATGTTCCAGGAGCAGGGCATGGATGCGGTCATCTTAGACCACAATATCGACACTTCCTTCATCACCCAGCTGGAGCGCCGGAATGAGAAGATTAAGTTCGTCCGCATTGACGCAGACCTGACAGAATCCCTGAAGGAAGACGTCCCGGAAGAAGACCTGAAGGAAGCCAAAGAATCCTTAACAGAGACTTTCCGCAAAGCCTTAGGGGATGAGAGCCTGAATGTCTCTGTGGAGAAGCTGAAAAATGCAGAGATTTCCTCTGTCATCACCCTCTCTGAAGAAGGCCGCCGGATGCAGGACATGATGAAAATGTACGGCATGGCTGGCATGAACCCCTCCATGTTCGGCGGGGACAGGACATTAATCTTAAACGCCAACAACGCCCTGGTGCAGTATATCCTGGAGCATAAGGACTCTGAGCATGTGCCCATGTTCTGCGAGCAGCTTTACGACCTGGCCATGCTGAGCAACTGCCCGCTGTCTCCGGACGCCATGGGCAAATTCGTAGCCCGGAGCAATCAGATTATGATGCTGTTGGCAAAATAAGGCATGCCCTTGCGTGATGCTGCAAATCCCGCCCTTTACCTCCGCTTCGGCCGGCAGGAGCACCCAATCCCCAAGCCGCCCTGCCCGATGTGGCAGGACACTCCCAGCGAAAGCTTGTCGCACATCACGTCCATGCCCGGGAAGGCTTCCTTGATTTCCTGCACCCATCCTTGCGTCTCCTCCTCGGATGCGCTGGAGGCAGCCAAAAGGTACGCCTCTCCCCGCTCCTGCCATTCCCGGAAGATTGTCTCCAAATCCTGCTGCATGGCCTCAATCATCACTCTGCGGGCTTTGGCGAAGCCATGGCATTTCTTATAGGGATCCAAGGTGCCCACGTCAAACTTCAGCACCGGCTTGATATTGAGGACCGTGCCAAGGGTGGCCGCAGCTTGGGAAATCCTGCCGCCTTGCTTCAAATGCTCCAAGGTCTCCACGCCAACATAAATCACCATTTTGTCTCGGGATTCCTCCAGCATTTTCTTGATTTCCTGAGCAGAGTACCCTTCCTCCACCATCTCCAAGGCGTCCAAGACAGAACGGTGCAGGAGGGTGGACACCCTCCCATTGTCCACCACGAAGACTTTGCCAAAATAGGGCTTTTCCAGAGCCAGGGTAATGGCTGTGGCGCAGGAGCCGCTCAAGCCGCTGCTGATTGGGATATAGACAATCTCATCGAATTGCTCCAGCCCCTTGTCCCATAGCTTCATCACATCGGCAGGGGCGGGCTGGGAAGTGGCGATTTTCACCCCGGAATCCAATTTTTCAAAAAACTCCTCCCGAGACAGGCTGACGTCCTCGTAATAACATTCCTCATTGAAATAAAAAGGCATGGGAAGAACCAGGATGCCCAGCTCCTTTGCCTGCTGCTGGGTAATGCCGCTGTGGCTGTCTGTGATAACTCCAACTTTTCTCATAGCAAATCCTCCAATCTACGGCGCCGGCATACGCTGCCAAAAACGCCTCACTGTGCCTCCCTGCACAAATCCTGCAGCTCCTGTTTTGTCAATCGCCTGTATTCCCCAGGCTTTAAGGCTTCATCCAGGGCCAGGCCGCCCATGGAGATGCGCTTTAAGTACACCACTTCTTTGCCAATTGCGCGAAACATCCGCTTTACCTGATGGAACTTCCCCTCCACAATGGTAACCTCCACTTCTGAAATCCATGCGCCGCCAGGGCTTGGGGCATCCTTTCCCTTTGCCAAAGCAAGGGGGTATTTTGAAAGGATGCGAAGCTGTGCGGGAAGGGCTGGCTTATCCTCCCCAATGTCCAGGCCTTCCAGAAAACGGGCCGCATCTTCCCCGCAAACCTCTCCGGACACCCTTGCGAAATAGGTCTTCGGCACATGGCGGCTGGGCGATAGGAGCCTATGGGCCAGTGCGCCGTCATTGGTAATCAACAGCAGCCCTTCCGTGTCAATGTCCAGCCTCCCAACCGGGAATAAATCCTTCCGCCTGCTGTCGGCAATATAATCCAGGACGGTCTTATGGGACTTATCCGACACGGCGCTGACACAGCCCTGCGGCTTATGGAGCATGAAATACTCCTTTTCGGCATATAGGATTTCCCTCCCCTGGAACATCACCCGATCCTTTCGGGCGTCTATTTTTTGGCCTGTTCCCTCCGGGAATGCGCCATTTACCTGCACCTGTTTTTTCCGTATATACTGCTTTACCTCACTGCGGGTTCCGACTCCCATATCCGCAAGGTACTTATCCAACCTTATCTGCATGGCCTGATTCCTTTCGCGCTTACTATCATTTCGGCTATTTCACGCATAATTCTTAGGCGTCCAGAGAAAATAACTTTGATTTTCAAAATATGTTACCCATAGGCATACCGAAGCCGCTTTCCCTCCAGCCACTTCAGAATCCAGTAGGGGTTCACGCTAATCTCCTCCCCGCCGCTCCCCTCCACATAAATCCCCACATGGAGGTGCACTGCAAACTGCCCCACAGTCCCCTCTTCTTCCCCATACCCGCTGTCCCCCATGAACC
>CAOKUK010000303.1 GCA_948472595.1 uncultured Eubacterium sp. | reverse complement strand
ACCGCCCAGGTGGGGCCGGAAATCGCAGAGCATTTAGGGCTGCCCCAGATTACTTATGCATTGGATATCTTGGAAAAGGATGGGGAAATCCAGGTGAAACGGGAATATGACGCCGGGTATGATATGATTTCCACCAGCCTCCCGGCAGTCGTGACCGTAGTGAAGCTGCCTTATGAGCCGCGCTATCCTACCATTAAGAGCAAAATGGCCGCTAAGAAGAAAGAAATCCCAGTACTGACGGAAGCGGATATCCCAGCCATCGACCTGGCATTCTGCGGGCTGAACGGCTCCCCTACCAGGGTAAAGAAGACGTATACGCCTGTCCGTGAGAAAAACGGGGTGAAATTGGCCGGCATGGAAGCGGCCGAAGCAGCAAATGAAGTCGTAAAGCTGATGGAAGAAGCAAAACTTTTATAAGGAGGAAGCAACTATGGGCAATCTGAATGATTCTAAAAATATATGGGTGTTCATCGAGACAGAATGCGGCAAAGCCAAAAATGTCGGATATGAGCTGTTAAACGTGGCAAAGCCATTGGCGGAGCGAAAAGGATGCGCATTGGTAGCCGTTGTCATCGGCAAGGACATTGAAGGCGTGGCAAAAGACGCCATCTGCTATGGCGCAGATTCTGCTATTACCGTGGACGGCCCGGAATATGAGTATTATTCTACAGACGCCTTCACCAAGGCATTGGTTACCCTGGTGGAAAAATATAAGCCAGAGACCCTGATGATTGGCGCCACCAACAATGGCCGCGACATGGGCCCCCGCGTATCCTGCCGCTTGAAAACAGGATTGACAGCAGACTGCACTGCCATTGACATCGATGAAGAGACCGGGAACATTGCCTGGACCCGCCCAACCTTCGGCGGCAACCTAATGGCTACGATTATGTGCCCGGACCACCGCCCCCAGATGGGCACGGTACGTCCCGCCGTATTCAAGAAAGGCGCCTATGACGAAAGCCGCACCGGTGAGATTATCCGGGAAGATATCCATGTGGCTCCTGAGGAAATCCGCACCAAGCTTGTAGAGCGCGTCAAAGAAGTAGCCGAATCCATCAACCTGGAAGAAGCCGACATTATTGTATCCGGCGGCCGGGGCGTTGGCTCAGCCGAAAACTTCAAGTTATTGGAAGACTTGGCCGCCGAGCTGGGCGCAACCGTAGGCTGCAGCCGCGCCGTGGTAGACGCAGGCTGGATGCCCCACGCCCACCAGGTCGGCCAATCCGGGAAGACCGTGGCGCCCAAACTTTATTTCGCCATCGGCATCTCCGGAGCCATCCAGCACTTAGCCGGCATTTCCGGCGCAGACACCGTCGTCGCCGTCAACAAAGATGAAGACGCACCCATTTTCGAAGCAGCCGACTACGGCATTGTGGGCAACCTGAACGAAGTCGTCCCCGCCCTCACCGCCGCCTTCAAAGCACGCAAGGCTTAAGGCAGCGCCCCAAAGCATACACGAAATTCTATCAAATCAAAAAATCAACGGAGGATTAATCATGGATTTTAAACAAGATGAAATACATCAGGACATTTTAGACATGGTACACGAATTTGCCGTAAACGATGTAAAGCCTTTGGCCGCCACCATCGACCAGACAGAAGAATTCCCCATGGATAACGTGAAGCAGATGGCAGAAATGGGCCTCTTAGGCATCCCCTTCCCAGAGGAATACGGCGGCTCCGGCATGGATACCTTAGCCTACATCCAAACCGTAGAAGAACTGAGCAAATACTGCGCAACCACCGGCGTTATCGTATCCGCCCACACTTCCCTCTGCTGCACCCCGATTTACCAGTTCGGTTCCGAAGAGCAGAAACAGAAATACCTCCCCAAACTCTGCTCCGGCGAATGGCTCGGCGCCTTTGCCCTGACAGAGCCAAACGCAGGGACAGACGCCTCCGGCCAGCAGACTGTCGCTGTAGACGCAGGGGACCATTGGGTATTGAACGGCTCCAAAATCTTTATCACAAATGCCGGCGCGGCAGACGTATTCTTCGTGCTGGCAATGACAGACAAATCCCAGGGGACCAAAGGCATTTCCGCCTTTATCGTAGAAAAAGGCTACCAGGGCTTCTCCATTGGGAAGCATGAGGATAAAATGGGCATCCGCGCCTCCTCTACCTGCGAATTGGTCTTTGAAGACTGCATCGTGCCAAAGGAAAACCTGGTCGGCGAGCTTGGCAAGGGCTTCAAATACGCCATGATGACCTTGGACGGCGGCCGCGTAGGCATTGCCGCACAGGCTCTTGGCATCGCAGAAGGCGCCATTGAAGAGACTGTAAAGTATGTCCAGGAGAGAAAACAGTTCGGGCGCAGGCTTTCCCAGTTCCAGAACACCCAGTTTGAACTGGCGCAGATGAAAGCCAACACAGAGGCCGCCAAACTCCTTGTATACCAGGCCGCCTGCGCCAAAGACGACCACGAGAACTTCTCCCACAAAGCCGCTATGGCAAAATTAGTGGCTTCCAGGAACGCTTCTGACGTGACGCGCCGCTGCCTGCAGCTCTACGGCGGATACGGCTACACCAAAGACTATCCCATTGAGCGCATGATGCGCGATGCCAAGATTACAGAGATTTATGAAGGCACCTCCGAAGTCCAGATGATGGTTATCTCCGGATGGATGGGCGTAAAATAATATTTTAAAAGGGGCGCATTTTTATGGAAATGAAATTACCTTACTCCAGAGAAGGCATGACGCTCCATCTGGATGATACATTAGATTATGAGATTCTGGAATCTTCCATTGAATCCATGCCGAAGACCGGGAAGACGGAGGATGAGATCGTGCAGGAGGCCATGCGGCATCCCATCGGCTCGCCTACCCTTGCAGAGCTTTCCGCAGGCAAGCAAAAAGTAGTGATAATCTGTTCTGACCACACGAGGCCCGTCCCCAGCAAACACATCATCCCTTTCATGCTGCAGGAAATCCGTACAGGGAACCCTCAGGCAGACATTACGCTGCTGATTGCCACAGGCTTCCACCGGGCGACCACCCGGGAGGAGCTTGTAGGCAAATTCGGGGAAGAGATTGTGGACAATGAGAAAATCGCCATCCACGACAGCTGTGACATGGACGCTATGGCGAACCTGGGCACGCTCCCTTCCGGCGCACCGCTCCTGATTAATAAAATAGCGGCAGAGGCAGACCTATTGGTCAGCGAAGGATTTATTGAGACGCATTTTTTCGCCGGGTTCTCCGGCGGGCGTAAAAGCGTGCTCCCAGGCGTATCCAGCAAGGTGACGGTCTTGGGGAACCATTGCTCCGTTTTTATAGACTCTCCCTACAGCCGTACCGGCATCTTAGAAAACAACCCTATCCATCGGGATATGGTTGCCGCAAGCCAGATGGCAAACCAAAAATATATCGTGAATGTGGTGATTGACGCTGACAAAAAGATAGTCCATGCCGTAGCTGGCGATGCGATTAAGGCGCACGACGCCGGCTGCCGTTTCCTGCAACAATACTGCCAGGTCACGCCAAGCAAGTTAGCAGACATTGCAATCTCCACCAACGGCGGATACCCCTTAGACCAGAATATGTACCAGTCTGTCAAGGGCATGACGGCTGCGGAAGCCGCCTCAAAAGAAGATGGCATTATCATCATGGTTTCCAACTGCGGGGACGGCCATGGGGGCGAAGGATTTT
>CAOKUK010000302.1 GCA_948472595.1 uncultured Eubacterium sp. | reverse complement strand
TTTCTGCTGCGGCTGTGGAAGCCCAGATTCCGTCCACGCCCCAGAAGAGGGGGAATACCAGGACGGCCGCCACCTGGAACACCAGGGTCCGCAGGAAGGATATCCCTGCGGATACCAGCCCGTTATTCAAGGCTGTAAAGAAGGAAGAGCCCAAAATAGCGAAGCCTGAGAACAGGAAGGAAAAAGAGAAAATGTAAAACGCCCCTGCCGTCAGCTGGAGCAGGCCGTTGTCATATCCTACAAACAGGAAGGACAGGGGGCTGGCCAAAGCATAGGCCGCCCCGAACATGGCCAGTGCAAACAGGCTGACCAGTATGAGGCTTTTTTCAGCAGCCCCTTCATTTCCTTATGATTCTGTGCGCCGTAGTGGTATCCAATAATGGGGGAGGCCCCTACGGAATATCCGATAAATATGGCTTGGAACACCAGGCTGACATACATCAGCACCCCATAAGCCGCAACCCCGTCCTCCCCGGCGTATGCTAAGAGCTGTCCGTTGTACAGCATGCTTACAACGGACATGGAGATATTGCTCATGAGTTCGGAAGAGCCATTGGCACAGGCCCGGATTAAAGCCCTCCCGTTAAATTCTGCCTTGCCCAGCCGCAGCAGGCTGCTGTTGGGGCGGGCGAAGTAGATTAAGGGCACAATCCCGCCCACACATTGGCTGGCCGCCGTTGCGGCGGCAGCCCCTTCCAGCCCCCAGTGGAATACGGCTACAAATAATGCGTCAAGGAGCATGTTTGTGAGCCCTGCCGCTACGGTTACAGACAGGCCGAGGGCTGGTTTTCCAGCTACGGAGAACAGGCACTGGAATTCGTATTGGAGGATATAGGCGGGGATTGCTAAGAGGATGATGCGCCCATAGGTGACGCTGTCCTCCAGGAGCTGCCCTTCTGCCCCCAGCGCCGCCGTTATGGGCCAGAGGAAGAGCAGGCCTAAAATAGCCAGCGCAACGCCGGCAGCGGCTGAGCTGTAGACAATAAGGGAAAACAGGCGCTGCGCCTCCTGTAGCTTCCCTTCTCCCATGGTTTTTGCAATCAGGGCGCCGCCCCCTGTCCCGAACATAAAGCCGCAGGCTCCCAGGATGATGAGAAAAGGCATAATGAAATTTACTGCGGTAAAAGGCGTCTTGCCCACGAAATTCGACACGAAAAAGCCGTCGACTACCCCATAGATAGAAGTAAATACCAGCATGATGATGGACGGCAGGGTGAAACGCAGTAGTTTTTTATAGGTAAAGTGGTCGGATAATTGGATTTTCATAGCTACATCTTCTTTCTCCCGTAAGGTTTTGCCCCAGCGGGCTATGCTGGGCGCATGCTTGTATCGGTCTCTCTACTAGTTACAAAAGTTCTGTTTTTTTTCGGAAATCAATTAAAAACCGTTCTGTCAGTTCCAGGTGTTTTTCCACATCTTCTTCAGCCCAGGAAGCAAAGACCTGGTTTTCTGCGTCAATGATTTTTAAGGCAGTAGTCCCAGAAAGCGCCTTCCCTTTCTCCGTCAGGCAGACGGTTTTATTTTTGGCGCCGGCGGGTTTCAGGTAGACGATATGTTCCGCTTCCAGTTTACGGAGCGCGGAATTTATGGTCTGCTTGCTGATGCCGCAACTGCGGCGGATTTCCGTCAGCGGGCAGCAGTCCCCGCAGCAGCAGATGGTATAGAGGATAATCATTGCGCTGTCGGACATCCCGAGTTTCAGCGACATTTCATGGTAGGCTGCGTCAATCTCGCTGGCCAGGTGGTTATACCGTTTGATTTCCTTAGAAGCAGATGGCGTCATGGGTGGACCCTCCTTTGTTTGTGAATAAGTATGAAATCATACCAAATGATTATAGTATGAAATCATACTTATGTCAAGCTTGAAAAAGGTATTTTATTTTATGCCAATATGTGATATGGTTATATTTGTCACATTAATGGAAAATTTTACCAAAAATGCATAGGGGTGATACGAATGACGAGAATAAATGGCAAGCCGGGCGGCATGGTAAAGAGATACCAGGAGCAGGATGTCTATGAGGCGCTTCAGTGCAGGCTCCATTTCCTGTTCCAGGAATTTGAGAATATCTATGTCTCGTTCAGCGGCGGCAAGGACAGCGGCGTGCTGCTGAACCTGGTTTTGGACTTCAGGGACAGATATTACCCGGAAAGGGTGGTGGGCTTGTTCCACCAGGACTTTGAGGCGCAGTATACGGTAACCACGGAATATGTGGAGCGGACCTTCCGGCGGCTGGAAGGGAAAGTGGATCCTTATTGGGTCTGCCTGCCCATGGCTACCCGCACGGCGCTCAGCAGCTACGAGATGTATTGGTATCCATGGGATGAGACAAAAAAGGATATCTGGGTGCGTCCAATGCCGGAGCATCCTTATGTGATAAATATGGAGAATCCCTTCCACCATTACCGTTACCGTATGCCCCAGGAGGACTTGGCGAAGCAGTTCAGCCGTTTTTATAAAGAGAAGCATGGGAAAAGGAGTACGGTCTGCTTGCTGGGGATGCGGGCGGAAGAGTCCCTGCAGCGTTACAGCGGCTTTGTGAACAAGAGATATGGATACAAGGGAGAATGCTGGATTTCAAAGCAGTTCAAGGATGTGTGGTGCGCCTCCCCCCTGTATGACTGGAGGAACAGCGACATATGGGCTGCAAATTATAAATTTGACTATGATTACAACCGGCTATACGACCTGTATTATATGGCGGGGCTGAAGCCAAGCCAGATGCGGGTGGCGTCGCCCTTCAATGATTATGCCAAGGACAGCCTGAATCTATATCGGGTGATAGACCCGGAAATCTGGACGAAGCTGGTGGGCAGGGTGCGGGGGGCTAATTTTGCCGCCGTGTATTCCCGGACAAAAGCGTTGGGGTACCGCAGCATCACGCTGCCGGAAGGGCATACCTGGGAATCTTATACCAAGTTCCTGCTGGACACGCTCCCCGTCAGGCTTCGGAATAACTATGTCAGGAAGTTCCTGACTTCTATGACATTCTGGCATGAGCCGGGAGGGGGGAGGACGGAGGAAACAATCCAGGAATTGATAGACCATGGATACCAGGTAAAGAGGAACGGGGTGTCGAATTACACCCTTAATAAGAATTCCAGGATTATTTTTACAGGGAAGATCCCGGACGACACAGACGATATCAAGTCTACGAAGGATATCCCAAGCTGGAAGCGTATGTGCTACTGCATTCTGAAAAATGACCATATCTGCAGGTTTATGGGCTTTGGCCTGTCCAGGAAGGAGCAGGAGCAAATAGAAGCGATTCGGAGAAAATACGGAGGATTTGCAAATGAAAAATAGTACATATAAAAGCCCGGCTTATCAGGTAGTGCCGGTGCCGATTGAGAAGATTGTGCCGAATACTTATAACCCGAATGCAGTGGCGCCGCCAGAGATGAGGCTTCTTTATGACAGCATAAAGGAGGATGGCTATACAATGCCGATTGTGTGCTATTACGCGGCAAACCAGGATCTCTATATTATCGTGGACGGCTTCCACCGATACCAGGTTATGAAGCAGCATAAGGATATTTATGACAGGGAGAAGGGGATGCTTCCTGTGGCGGTGATTGACAAGCCATTGTCTAACCGGATGGCCAGCACGATCCGCCATAACCGGGAGAGGGGGGAGCATGATGTAGATTTGATGAGAG
>CAOKUK010000301.1 GCA_948472595.1 uncultured Eubacterium sp. | reverse complement strand
TGAAGAGTACCAGCAGGCGATTGATGATTTTTACCAGAGGCTGCTGGATGCCAATGCATAGGAGGGCGGATATGTCGATAGAGTACTTAGGGTTAAGCGAGATCAACGGCCCTTTGATTGTGTTGGAAGGGGTGCGGGACGCCTTTTATGAAGAAGTGGTGGAATTTGTAGTGGATGGCAGGAAGCGCAAGAAGGGCAAGATTGTGGCGGTGGACGAGGACAAGGCCGTCATACAGGTCTTCGACAATACAGACGAGATGTCTTTGAAGAACACCCATACCAGGCTGAGCGGGCACCCAATGGAGATTGGCCTGTCTTTGGAAATCCTGGGGCGCACCTTCAACGGCTTAGGGGAGCCGGTGGACGGGCTGGGCAGGATTAAGCCGGAGGTCGTTAGGGATGTGAACGGCCTGCCTTTAAATCCCTGCGTCCGGGAATACCCCAGGAATTATATCCAGACGGGGATTTCCGCCATTGACGCACTGACCACGCTGATTCGGGGGCAGAAGCTGCCGATTTTTTCCGGGAACGGGCTGCCCCACGACCAGCTGGCGGCGCAGATTGTGGAGCAGGCTTCCTTAGGGGAGGGCTCCAAGGAGCGATTTGGGATTGTGTTTGCGGCCATGGGCGTGAAATATGACGTGGCGGAGTTCTTTCGCAGGAGGTTTGAGGACAGCGGGGTAAGCGCCCATGTGGCCATGTTTTTGAACCTTTCCAACGACCCGGTGGCGGAACGCCTGATTACGCCGAAGGTGGCGCTGACGGCGGCGGAATACTTAGCCTTTGAGAAGGGGATGCATATCCTGGTGATTCTGACGGATATGACCTCTTTTGCGGAGGCCATGCGGGAGGTGTCCGCCTCCAAGGGGGAGATTCCCAGCCGGAAGGGCTACCCGGGCTATTTGTACAGCGAGCTGGCGGCTTTGTATGAGCGCGCCGGGATTGTGCAGGGGAGGGAAGGGAGCGTGACCCAGATTCCCATCCTGACCATGCCCAACGACGATATCACCCATCCCATCCCGGACTTGACCGGGTATATTACGGAAGGGCAGATTGTGCTGGAGCGTTCCCTGCACCAGAAGAACGTCTACCCGCCCATCAACGTGTTGCCCTCCCTTTCCAGGCTGATGAAAGATGGGATTGGCGCGCGCTACACCAGGGAGGATCACCAGGATTTGGCCAACCAGCTCTTTTCCTCTTATGCCCGGGTGGGGGAGGCCAGGGATTTGGCCAGCGTCATCGGAGAGGACGAGCTGTCGGAAACGGACAAGAAATACCTCCAGTTTGGGATGCGGTTCGAGCAGGAATTCGTGGCGCAGGGGGCGGATGAGAACCGCCCCATTGAGAAGACCTTGGATATCGGCTGGGATCTTCTGCACATCCTGCCCAAGGAGGAGCTTGACAGGATTGACACGAGGATTTTGGAAAAATATTACAAATAAGGCGTTTGGCGTGATTGGCAGGCTGCGGCGCCGGGCAGGAAGGAGAGAGGTAGGATGGATCCAAATACATTTCCCACAAAGGGGAATTTAATACTGGCCAAGAATTCACTGGCTTTGGCGAAGCAGGGCTATGATTTGATGGACAAAAAGCGGAATATCCTGATTCGGGAATTGATGGAGCTGATTGAGCAGGCCACGGATATCCAGAAGGAAATTGACATGACTTTCACCAGGGCATACCAGGCGCTGCAGAAGGCCAACATCCAGATGGGCATCCACGAAGTGGAGGCCATCAGCAAAAATGTGCCTGTGGAGGATTCCATCACCATCAAGCGGCGCAGCGTCATGGGGACGGAAATCCCCAAGGTGGATTTTGAGAAGAAGGAGCCCAAGCCTGCCTATTCCTTTTATGGGACGAAAATGTCTTTGGATGAGGCCTGCCAGAAGTTTGAGAAAGTCAAGGAGCTCACCATAAGGCTGGCGCAGGTTGAGACTTCCGCCTACCGCCTGGCCTATAATATCAAGAAGACCCAGAAGCGGGCCAATGCATTGCAGAACATTACCATCCCTAAGTATGAGGATCTTACGAAGAGCATACAGGGGGCGTTGGAAGAGAAGGAAAGGGAGGAGTTCACCAGGCTGAAAGTGATTAAGAGGATGAAAGGGAATAAGTAAGAATGGAGAAAGAGGCAAAGAAGCAGAAGATGCCTGCTTTTTTAGTGATAGATGAAGTGAAAAAGGCAATTATCGGGAAGGACGCCTGCATTGTCCAGGCAATGGCCGCCATCCTGGCAGGGGGGCACATCCTGTTAAATGACATCCCCGGCGTAGGGAAGACGAGGCTGGCCATGGCGCTGTCCAAGGCCATGTCCTTGAAGCACAACCGGGTGCAGTTCACGCCGGACGTGCTGCCATCGGACTTGACTGGGTTTTCCATGTACCGCAAGGAAACGGGGACATTCCGTTACCAGCCGGGCAGCATCATGTGCAACTTGCTGCTGGCGGATGAAATCAACAGGACCTCCCCCAAGACGCAGTCTGCGCTGCTGGAGGTGATGGAGGAGCAGAAGGTGACCGTGGACGGCATCAGCCATCCGGTGCCCTCCCCCTTTATTGTGATTGCCACCCAGAATCCCTTTGGGAGCGCTGGGACCTGGATGCTGCCGGAAGCGCAGCTGGACCGCTTTATGGTCTGCCTGAAATTGGGGTACCCGAAGATGGAGGATGAGATTGATATCCTAAAGGGCAAGCAGAATGAGGAGGAAGTCCAGGCGGTGGTGACTCGGGAAGGTCTGCAGAAGATGCAGGAAGAAGCGGACTGGATTCATGTAAAGGACGCCATTTACCATTATGCAGGGGATTTGGTCAGCCAAACCCGCAGCCACCCGATGATTGATTTGGGCATCAGCCCCAGGGGGACCATCAACATTATCCAGATGGCCAAATCCATGGCCTATCTGCGGCAGCGCAAGTATGTGGTGCCGGAGGATATAGGGGAGGTGTTCCTCCCTGTCTGCAGCCACCGCTTGATGCTGAATGCCAAGGCTCGGGTAGCCCATATGGACGCCGGGCAGATTTTGGGGGAAATCCTGAAGACTGTGCCGGCGCCGAAATCATTGTGATAGGGGGCGGAGGTTGGCATGAGGAATCTTTTGTTGTATTTGTTGGGGACTGTGGGGGTCTTTTATTTGGCAGTCCTCTATAACAGCCGTGGGTTTCTGGCGCTGTCGGCGATGGCATTTCTGTTGTCGCCGGTCTTTTTGTATGCCTTAAGCTATGCGGCGCAAAGGGTGGAGTGCGCCCTTTTTTTCTCCCCTTACCCAGATGGGATGGGCAGGTACCGGGTCTGCCTGGAAGTGAAGAATCAGGGGGCCGTCGATATCCCAAGCTTGTGCGCAAAGGTGCGGCTTAGGCATATGGCCACTGGCCGGGAATGCAAGGTGCGGCTGCGGGGGAAAGCCGGCGCAGGGCAGGAGGTGCGGCTGGAGGGGGAGCCCAAGCGCCTGGAGTTTGGCATGTGGCAGGTGGATTTAGGCAGCGTGGACTTCTATGATTGGCTGGGGATTTACCGTTTCCGCAAGAAATTGGGGGAGCGGCAGCAGATTACCTTGTTTCCGGAGTGTTACGGCACTACGGTGAAGACAGGCGTCCGCACCAGGCTCTTTTTGTCGGATGGCGAAAGGTACCATCCCCAGATTGGCGGGGACGACCCTACGGAAATCT
>CAOKUK010000300.1 GCA_948472595.1 uncultured Eubacterium sp. | reverse complement strand
TACCTCAGGGAGAATGTCTATGGATATCCTTATTTCCCAGCCTATGCGGGGATGTTGCCGGACGGCGTCAATACGGTGAACCCCGGGGAACAGCCAGGGGAATATTACGCCCAGCTCTCAGATTATGACAGGGCTTTGCTGGACGCCTATGGGCATCAGAACTGGAAGGAGTTTTTAGGGCCGGAAAAGACAGGGGAGGCCTGGTACCCCCTGTATTCCTGTAAAGAAGATTGGCCGCCGGACAGCCCCCATGGGGAAGCGCTTGCTAAGATGGAACAAGTCAAGAGGCTGTGGCTGCCCAAGGTAATCATGTCCCCCGAGGAGGGGTTTGACGAAGCCTGGGAAGCCTACATGCAGGAATACAAGGAGCAGGTGGACGTAGAAGCCTATGAAGGGGAGTTGAACCGGGAAATCCAAAGAAGGGTTCAGGCGGCGGGGAAGTAAGCGGGGGAGGGATCCATCAATTCATGAAGCCTTTACCCGCCCCCATCCGAACCGTTACAAAATATTCCTGTTTCCGGCCGTCTGGGCAAATACAGCTGCCTTTCCATTCCTGCCCGTCTACCAGGATGGAGCGGACGCCTTTTTCCACGTGTTCCGGATTCTTTATCGTAATAAAGAATGTAGCGCTGCGGAATTGCCGGATTACTTTTAGCTGATCCCATTCTTTGGGGATGCAGGGGTCGATGCGAAGCCCTTTGAAATCGGGCTGTATTCCCAAAATAAATTGTGAGACATTCACAAAAGTCCATGCGGCAGTCCCCGTAAGCCAGCTGTTTTTCGCTTCCCCGTGTCTTGGCGCATCTTTGCCGGCAATCATTTGGGAATAGACATATGGCTCTGTCCGATGGATTTCACTGATATTCTCAATGTAAGCCGGGCAGGTCTTTTGATAGATTTCAAATGCCCGGTTCCCCCGCCCAATGCGCGTCTCTGCGATGGACACCCAAGGGTTGTTGTGGCAGAAAATCCCGGCGTTTTCCTTATATCCTGGCGGGTAGGAGGAGATTTCCCCCAGATTCGCATAATAATGGCTATAAGGAGGCTGCTGCAGCATGATTCCATACTCCGTATCCAGGCGTTCTTCTACGGCGTCCAGCGCCTTCTTGGCATATCCTTCCTGGATGCCGATATCTGCAAGCACGCAGAATCCCTGCGGCTCAATATAGATTTTCCCTTCTGCACATTCCTGGGAGCCCACTTTGCTCCCATTTGCGTCATAGGCGCGCAAAAACCATTCCCCATCCCATCCGGCGTCTAAGATAGCCTGGTACATGGTATTTACAGCTGCATATGCCCGCATTGCTTCCTTTTCCTGTCCAATCATCTGCTGGATGGCCGCATATTCCTTCCCATACTTTACAAACATTCCAGCAATAAATACCGATTCTGCCACAGGGCCGTCTGAAGCCCCAGAGGTTTGGAAAGATTCCCCTGGCTCGGTGGAGAAGCAATTCAGGTTCAGGCAGTCATTCCAGTCTGCGCGCCCGATTAAAGGCAGCCCATGCGGCCCTAGATGCCCTAAGGTATAATCAAAAGAACGCTTCAGATGCTCTATCAGGCTTTGGGATGTTTTGGGATTGTTGTTAAAATCCACCTGCTCTTCCAAGATGGAGACATCCCCTGTCTCTTTTAGGTAGGCGGCAGTGCCTGCAATCAGCCATAGGGGGTCGTCATTGAAGCCGCTTCCAATATCTGCGTTCCCTTTTTTCGTCAGCGGCTGGTACTGATGGTATGCGCTTCCATCCTCAAATTGCGTAGCCGCAATGTCCAATATCCTCTGCCTTGCCCGGTTCGGAATTAAATGCACGAACCCTAACAAGTCCTGGCAGGAATCCCGAAACCCCATGCCCCTCCCAGTCCCGGATTCAAAATAAGAAGCGGAACGGGACATGTTGAAAGTGACCATGCACTGGTATTGGTTCCAGATATTCACCATGCGGCAGAGCCGCTCATCTGCGCATTCTAGCTGGAATTTTGACAGCAGCCCTTCCCAATAATCTGCCAATGCCTGCAGAGCCATATCTATCTTCCCATCGTCATTTAGCCGAGAAATCGCATGCAGCGCTGGCTTTTTATTGATGATTCCCGGAGCTTCCCACTTCTCTTTTGCATTGTTTTGTGCATAGCCCAGTAAAAAAATCAGGCTCTTTTCCTGGTGGGGGGCAAGCGTAAGCGTAAGGCGGTGGGAGCCAATCACGGCTCCGCCGCTAGCCAGTGAGCGGCAGGAAGCGTTCCTTCTTGCGCCCTGGGGGTTCTCAATACTGCCATAACTGCCCAGGAATGCGTCTCTGTCCGTGTCGAACCCATCAATATCCGTATTTACGGTGTAATAAGCGTAATGGCTGCGGCGTTCCCGGTATTCCGTCTTATGGTAAATGGTAGAGCCAACGACTTCCACTTCCCCAAGGCTGAGGTTGCGCTGGAAATTTGTGGAGTCGTCCACGGCATTCCAAAAGCAAAATTCCACATAGGAACTCAGGGAAAAGGTCTGCTCTTCTTCTGTGTCATTTCGAAGGATCAAGCGGTTCACCTCACAGTCTTCGCCTAATGGGACAAAGGCAGTCAAGTCGGCATGTATCCCATTCTTAGAAGAGAGAAACCTGCTGTATCCCAGCCCATGGCGGCACTCATAAGTGTCCAAAGGGGTTTTTGTGGGCTGCCAGCCGGGAGTCCAGAGAACGCCATTGTGGTGGATGAAATAATACCGCCCATTGGTATCGGCAGGCACATTGTTATAACGGTATCTGGTCAGGCGCAGGAGTTTTGCGTCTTTGTAGAAACTGTAGCCGCCGCAGGTGTTGGAAATTAGGGAGAAGAAAGATTCGCTGCCCAAATAATTGATCCAGGGCAGTGGAGTCTGGGGTGAGGTAATGACGTATTCTTTGTTTTGGTCGTCGAAGTATCCAAATTTCATAATTGAGTGTCCTTTCTTGAAAATTTTTGGAGGATTGGGGCAATCTTCCTTTCTGCACTTCTCCATTTTAATCCGCCAATCTCTCAAAGCTGGGAGGTTCCTGACATCATTTCCGCCTGCCGTTCCAGCAGCCCCTGTTTCTCTTCCGAAGATACGCTGCCTTCTTCGTAGGGCGCAAATACCTTCTGAAATACAAAGGATTGGCAATAAGCAAGGAACGCAAAGCCAAACAGCGCCATGATTAGTTTCATTGGTGGGAAGAACAGGCAGAAGCAGGCAGCGCACACATCGATTAGAATCAATGCCAACGTCCACTTTATATGTATGACTGCCAATGCCCATGCGTTTTTCATGGATTTCAGCGGCGTGTTTACAAACCGCCCAATGAGAGGGAAGGTATAGCTGAATGTCAAGAACCATGCAATGGCCATTGCAATCAATGCCCCGCCCACTACGGCAGAAAATGCAGTTCCCAGGGAGAACCAGAAGGATAGGTTAAACAGGAGCAGCGCCCCAGATGCGAAGAGGACAGCAAAAGCAATCGTGCCATTCTTCAAGTTGCCATTAAATTCCCGTAAGTAAGCGCGTACCAAGTATCCATATTCTTCCCGCGCCTCTTTGATGGTTACATAATATAAAGAAGAAAGAGCGGCGCCAATGGTGACGATGGGGAGGCAGCTAGCCAGGAATACCAGGTTCAGAGCAACAAAATTGCAAAGTGTGTTCACAAAGTCCAAAAAAGGATTCAACTTCCCTGTTTTCAT
>CAOKUK010000299.1 GCA_948472595.1 uncultured Eubacterium sp. | reverse complement strand
CTGCCGTCATGGCCACATTGATAATCAGGATTTCCTGCACCGTCCTTGAGAGCTTCTCCTTGTCCTCCCGCACCTGGGCGCATGCCCGTATGCCATAGGTGGGGATTCCCAGCATGGCCACCATAGAAAAATAGGAGACCACCGCCGTGGCAGAGGCCACCCTGCCGGTCCCTTCCGGGAGCAGCACCCTGGACACATAGGGGAACGTAATGAGGGGAAGCACAAAGGAAGACGCCGTCAATATAAAGTTCATGATAAAATTAAATGCCACAGACCGTTCTTTCGCCATTTTCCCTAACCCTTTTCACGGCAATGCCGGCCTTGCGGCTTCCCATAGCGCAGCGTGCAAAGCCCCCGATTCGTAAAGAAATTCTTCGCAATCGTAATCCATTCCCATTTCTTGCTCTCCCACTGAGTGCTCTTTGGCACCTCTGTCTCCAAGACCTTCACCTCCGCAGCCTTCAGCCCATGGCGCAGAAGGTACACCATCAAAAGCCGCTCCGACAGGAAGCCAAAAATCCGCTTCTGGTAAGCATCGCAGCCCTCCAAATCCACCTTTGCCTCACAGCCCTCCAGGATATCGAACAGCCATGCGCAGTACCGGTCAAACAGCTCCTTTTTGCATATCATCATGTTGTAGGAAAACAAGAAGCATTTCGACATGGCCAAGTCAAAGCTCTCCAGATAATCCGGATGCCTCTCCTGAATCACCCGGCGCGCCAAAGCTAAATCCTCCGGCCTGTGGAACCGCTCAAACTGAACCTTCACATTCCGCTCCACCCACTGCCGCCTCGCCACAATGATATCCGCTTTCTGCAGGATGGCCTTGGCCTTCCCCATAGGGAGCAGCGCGCCGGCCTCTTCAAAAAACCTTCGGTAATGGGTAATCCCCACATACTCCGCTTCCCGGTTCTTCCAAATCCAATAAAGCCCTGTCAATTCACAGTAATTGGAATTTTTCTCAGAAATATTGGCGCCGGAATCATCAAAATCATATTCCTTCAGGGAAGACTTCTCCTGGAGGGAAAGCCTATGGGCTCCCACAAAAAGCTTCCTATAATGCCTCGGCGCGGCAATGCCCTCAATGGGCTTATGGGTAATGATATAGATTTGGCTGGTTGACAATGATCCGACCTCCTATCTCTTTTATCATAACATGTTTCTTCTCATGGTTTGTGTGAAAAATGTGTGGAAAATGTAAAGAAAAGCTAAAATTTCTACTATATTTTCCCAATGAGGAATAATATTCGAATGGCAGCCTCCCCTGCAAGCCTGGCGCGCAGGCGTTTGGGGTAAAACAGCTTTTTCATCTGCCGAAAAAAGTTGTTGGGCGCAACAAAAAGGCTTAGGGTTCTTTGCTGCTTCTTCGTAAGCCTGCCCTGGAAGGCGCGCTGGAAATAAGCCAAATGCTCTTTGCTCTCCGTCATGGCCGTGCCGCCAATCTCATTTTGAAGGAAGCTTCGGAGCAAATTGGAATTGCCAGAATCCTCCGCCGTGACCGCCTCGGCATGGCGGATATGGGCGGCGCTGCAGCGGGAATCCGGGATAATGCTGCCAAAACAGGCAGCCCCCCGAAGGAGCCAGCGGTCGTGAAGCTCACATCCTGGATCCACCTTCAGGATCAGCTCCTGCCTGGCCGCCTCATTGAACACCAGAAGGAACCCGGAAGCCGGGGTGTAATAAAGGACATCCGCAAGGGCAACCTCTCCCTTCCAAGCGGGGGAACGGCGCAGGAACCGCCCTTCCTCCGTATAATAATCACAGGCAGAAAAATAGACGCAGGGGCGTTGTGGGTGTGACGGCGAGCCGGATACATTTTCTTGGCTTCCCTTCAAGCTTTCCACTGCCCATTGGATTTTATCCGAATACCAGACGTCATCCTGGTCGCAAAAGGCATAGTAATCCGCTGCCTCGCATTCCCGCAGAATCTGGTAAAAGGATGCGGGGCAGCCCAAGTTCTGGTTATGGCTCTCCAGCAAGACAATTTTCCTGTCTGTCTTGTTGCGGGCAATATAATCTCTTAGGATATCTACAGTCCCATCCTGGGAGCCATCGTCTCGGATATAAATCGCCAGGTTGGGGTATGTCTGGGACAGAAGGCTGTCAAGCTGCCTGCGGATGAATTTAGAGCCATTGTAGGTGGCCAAGATGATATTGACAGTGGGCATAGCTTCCATAAAATTGCGGACCTTCCTTTCCGAACTGTTCATTACGACCCCATTATATGATATATGGCCTTTTTTGTCAAACCAGGTTAGGTCGCCATCCAGAATTTAACGCAATGGTTAAATTCTGGAAGAACCTTTATTCCTGATTTCTCATAAAGCCTATTCCCTCTGGAAAGTGATTAAGGTATAATATGGTTATTGTTGCTAGATTTGATAAATCAGAAGTCTTAAGAAAAAGGAAGGAGCAAATGAACAAATGGATAAAACACCAGCCGTTTCCAAGCAGTCCGGCAAAATGCCTGCCAGAAGAGTCTTACGGGTTCTGTTTCTTGCGCTGTTCGCTCTTGGGTTCGGCCTCATTGGCGCAGGACTTTGCCATTCTGCACATATGCAGGAGAAAACCTGCAGCGCAGCGGCAGAAGGAAGAGTCATCGAATACAGGAAGGATTCGCATATCGGCCAAAAACGCACATTTACTCCGGTTGTGGAATATCAGGTGGGAAATAAGGTTTTCACTGGCGAAACAAAGGCCTGGTATAGTTTCCGGACCTTTCAGATAGGCGAATATGTGATGGTTGGATATAATCCGACGAATCCAGAAGAATTCTATATTAAAAGCTACAATCTGAACATTATGACCTGGCTGGGCGCACTATTTCTTTTTATTGGCGGGGCAATTTTAGCGGTTACTGCAACAGTTCTGATATTAGGCAACAGCAAAATGGGCAAAGAGAAAAAGGCGAAAATCCAGGCGGGAATCATTGTCGGCGGAATCCTTCTCTTTCTATTTGCAGGGTTTGCCGCTGTGGCAGGACTCCAAAATACCCTGTTCGTATTTGGGGGAATGGGGCTGTTTGCCTTATATGGGTGGTTCCATAACAAACGGATGGAAAAGAAAAGGTAACCATTATTTGCTCGTTGTGTTTTTGTTGGGATTTGTGCAGTATAATCCATTTGATAGAAAAACAAAACAGAAAGGCAGCCACATCCAGGAAAAGGAGCAGAAATGGCTTATAAGATATTGATTATTGATGATGATACCGAACTTCTCAAAATGCTCAAAAAATATTTTGAAATGAAAAAGTATGAAATCATTATGGCAGAAAATGGATTCGAGGGGTTAAATAAAATAAAGCTACAGCCAGATATTATATTACTGGATGTAAATATGCCGAACATTGACGGGATAGAGGTATGCAGGAGGATACGGGATAAAGTAGCCTGCCCGATTTTATTTCTGACCGCACGGGTAGACGAACAAGACGTTGTGAATGGGCTTTCTTCCGGAGGCGACGACTATATTTTAAAGCCGTTTAGCTTAAAAGAGCTTGATGCAAGGATTACGGCGCACCTGAAACGGGAAATGCGGCGCAAAGAAACGGCAAAATGCCGCTTCCAGGGTGAGCTGTCTATAGATTATAAGGCAAAGACCGTGCAGATTCACACAGATTGCCTGGAACTGACAAGATTAGAATATGGAATTATTGAATTTTTGTCCATGAATCCAGGGATGGTCTTTGATAAAGACAGGATTT
>CAOKUK010000298.1 GCA_948472595.1 uncultured Eubacterium sp. | reverse complement strand
CATAGGGCTTGATTTGGAACATTTCTGAGCACAAGGTAGGTACAGAAGAACTGGCGCACATGGAAATCATCTGTGCGATTATCTACCAGCTTACAAAGGATTTGTGCCCTGATGAAATCAAATCCTCTGGGTTTGATAAGTATTATGTAGACCATACCCTTGCGCTTTGGCCCCAGGCAGCTGGAGGAATCCCCTTCAACGCCTGTGAATTCCAGTCCAAGGGCGACCCAATCACAGACCTGACAGAAGACTTGGCGGCAGAACAGAAGGCTCGCAGCACTTATGAAAATATCCTGCGCCTGGTGAAAGACCCTGAGGTCGCAGACCCAATCCGCTACCTGCGGGAAAGGGAAGTCGTGCATTTCCAACGTTTCGGCGAAGGCTTGCGGATTGTGCAGGACCATCTGGATTCCAAAAACTTCTATGCTTTTAACCCTGCTTTTGACTGCAGGGATTAATATTCCAGCTTATTTGGCTGTGAATGCCCCCCGGAAGCTTTCTCACAAGCTTCCGGGGGGCATTGCCATTTGCCCGATAAAGTAATATAATGGCTGGAGAGGCGGGCTGCCTGGCTTGCTATTTTTCGGGAGGTGGAAGGATGCGGATTGGCGTATGTGACGACCAAAAGGAAATACGGGAAATGATAATGGATAAGGTAAAAATGCTTTATCCAAAAGAGGAGGTCGTGCCCTACCAGTCAGGGCAGGAGGTCTTGGATGCTTTGCGCCTGCCGGATATCTTGTTCCTTGACATACAGATGCCAGAAATGGATGGGATGGAAACGGCTAGAAAGCTCCGAGGGCGAGACCGGCGGGTGGTGATTATCTTCGTGACGGTGACGGGAGATTATGTCTTCCAGTCTTTTGACGTTGGGGCATTCCACTATCTTGTGAAGCCCTTTGCGGATAGGAAATTTGCAGAGGTCTTGCAAAATGCCGTCCGAAAGCTTAAGGAAAGAACGAGGGAGTCCCTAGACAGGGAAAGGAGCCTGCCGAGCCTGATGGTGACGGCAAAAGGCAAGCATTTTTCCATCCCTTTGGAGGATATCGTATATGCAGAGGTATTCAACCGAAAAATCATTCTCCACACGATGGAGGATGATATCGAATACTATGGGAAAATGAAGGAACTGGAACGGCTGGCAGGGGAAGATTTTTACCGCCCCCACAGAGCCTACCTCGTCAATTTCAATTTTATCAGGAAATATGACGCCTCCACCATCTATTTAAAAAAGGGACAGGCCTTTATTGCAAAGCAGAATTACCGGGATTTCGTGAAATGCTATTTGAGGTTCCACCAGAAAAAGGGAAGGGGATAGAAAAGCCAGATGCTGCAGGAGGAATTTCGAGGGATAGACGGATTGGTATATTATTTCCTGCCGATTATGGAATGCGCCATAAGGAGCTATTGCTTTTGCCGCTTTGTGCAGCCTTTCCTGGCGTCTGCCGTAACGGCGCATGGCTCCTGTAGCCAGGAGGCCATGGAGACATCCCTTCAAAACAGCCGAAAGGAAGCGAAAAAGGGGGCGGCCTTGGGCGGGGCGGCCTATTTCCTGACCATGCTGATGATTTATACGATGCGGCTTTCCATGGACGCTTATGTGATATATGGCTTGGCCAGCCTGGCCATGTTCCTGGCCATCTGCCGGATGGACAGGAGGAATTATAGGCAGAAAGCATTTCTTGTGATTATCTGTTTCTCCTTGAGCTGGTTTGCTGCGTCAATGGCGGAAATCCTCTATGATTTCCTCTATGATTCCGCAACAAACACGGATTACATGCAGAGCCACCCAGAAATGTCCCTTGCTTTGTATCTTCTGATGTGCGCATTCTATCTGGCTCTCGAAACGGCTTTTACTGCCGCTGGAACCTGGCAGGTCGCAAGAGTCTATCGGGACAAAGAGGATGAGATGGGGCGGAAAGAACTGGCCATGCTGTCCTTCCCCTCTTTGACGGGCGTGACAGGATATGAGATTATGCGGTATTACCGTAGGTTTTATGTCTTGGAGACTGGAAGGATGGAGCGGTCATACGACAGCCTTACGCTGCTGTTTTGCGCCATATCCTCCATCGCTATTATTGTAGCCATTAGATTGTATCAGGGCATTCGATTAACGCAGGAAGAGCGGCAGCAAGGCAAGCTTCTCGAAGAGCAGCTTGGCAGTATCCGGCGGCATATTAGGCAAGTGGAAAGCCTGTATCAGGATATCCGCAGCCTTCGGCATGACATGACAAACCATATCCTTACCTTAGAAAGGCTTTATGAAAAGAAAGAGACGGCGGCAGCCCAGGCGTACAGCAAGGGCTTGAAGGCACAGCTTGCCCAGGCGGCAGGCGGGGCGGGGAGCGGGAACCCCGTAACGGACGTAATCTTGCAGGAGTTTGCAAAAGAGGCGGAAAAAAAGGATATTTTGTTCCGCTCGGAATTTTATTACCCAAAAGGTGCGGGAATTGATGCTTTTGACGTCAGCATCATATTGCACAATGCCTTGCAGAATGCCCTCGAAAATACGGAAAGCGGAACAGGCAGGGAAATATCCATTGTTTCTTACCGAAGGGACAATGCCTACTTAATTGAAATCCGCAACAGCTATATGGGAAGCCTTAGGTGGAATGCCGAAAGCGGGCTTCCGGCCACATCCAAAGAACAGGCAGGGAGCCATGGATATGGGCTGCCCAATATCCGCAAAGTGGCTGGGAAATATGCCGGGGATATTGATGTGGCCATCCGGGATGGCGTCTTTTGCCTTTGCGTCCTGCTGATAGCGGGAGAATAGGCCCCAAAAAGCATGGCTCTGCAATCGCATGCCTCAAAAGATTCTGTTTCGCTATGGCTCTGCGATGGAAAAGCTCTGGAAAGCCTGTCATGCAGGCCTTTCCAGAGCCTTTTCCATTAAATCCAATTCCTCTCTTGTGAAACTGGCCTGGCGGGCTGCCGGGATATTTTCCACAATCTGCTGCGGCTTTGACGCCCCAATCAGGACAGAGCAAACCCCGCCGTCTCTTAAGACCCAGGAGAGCGCCATTTGGGCTAACGTCTGCCCGCGCTGGCCTGCAAGCCAATCCAACTGCTGAACTTGCCGAAGCCTTTCCTCCGTCAGGTCGCTGGCCTGGAGGAACCTGCCGTCTTTGGCAACCCGGCTGTCTTTCGGGACGCCTTTTAAATATTTATCTGTGAGCATCCCCTGCGCCAGCGGGCTGAATGCGATAATCCCCACGCCGGATTCCTTACAGTATTCCTTTACCCCGTCTTCTTCTATCTCGCGGTCGAACATGGAGTACTTCCTCTGGTTCACGAGCAGCGGGCAATGGAGTTCTTTTAAGATTTCTGCCGCGCGCTTTGTGTGTTCCCTGTCGTAATTCGACACCCCCGCATAAAGCGCCTTGCCGCTTTTTACGATGTCGGCAAGGGCTCCCATTGTCTCTTCTAAGGGCGTTTCCAAATCCATGCGGTGATGGTAGAAAATATCCACATAATCCAACTTCATCCGCTTCAGGCTCTGGTCTATGCTCGCCATCAGGTACTTCCGGCTCCCATAATCCCCATACGGGCCGTCCCACATATCATATCCCGCCTTTGTGGCAATCACCAGCTCATCCCGGTAAGGGGCAAAATCATCCTGCATCAGCCGCCCCAGGCTTGTTTCTGCACTTCCGTACACAGGGCCGTAATTGTTGGCCAAATCAAATTGCGTGATTCCGCAATCGAAGGCCGTCCTGC
>CAOKUK010000297.1 GCA_948472595.1 uncultured Eubacterium sp. | reverse complement strand
ATCTACACTGGTACAGACACTCTTTCCCTACACGACGCTCTTCCGATCTAATCCGGCTTACTACCATCCCTACCGCTCCTTCCTTTCCCGAATAATGAATCTCAGCGAGGTTCCCTGAAACCCGAATGCGTCCCGAATCCGATTCTCTAAGTACCGAACATAGGAGAAATGCATCAGCTTCTTATCATTTACGAAAATCACAAACGTAGGCGGCTTTACCGCCACCTGGGTGGCATAGTAAATCTTCAGCCGCCTGCCCTTGTCCGAAGGGGGCTGCTGCAAGGCGACGGCTTCCGACACAATCTCATTCAGCACGCCGGTGGCCACTCGCATGGAATGGTTCTCTAACACGGCGTCAATCACCTCAAACAGCTTCTGAGTGCGCTGCCCGGTCTTGGCCGAGATAAACATCAGCTGGGCATAGGGCATAAAGCTTAAGACCTCCCGAATCCTGTCCGTGTGCTTGTAAATGGTCTTATCGTCCTTCTCAATGGCGTCCCATTTATTCACCGCCACAATCACGCCCTTCCCCCGCTCGTGGGCAATGCCTGCGATCTTGGCGTCCTGCTCCGTCACCCCTTCCGTGGCGTCTATCACCACCACTACCACATCCGCCCGCTCCACAGCCGTCACTGCCCGGATAATGCTGAAACGCTCCAGCTCCTCCTTAATCTTGCTCTTCCGGCGCAGCCCTGCCGTGTCGATAAAGACGTACTCCCTGCCATCCTTTATGATTTCCGTGTCAATAGCGTCCCGGGTGGTTCCGGCAATCTCGGACACAATCACGCGCTCCTCGCCCACCAAATGGTTGATTAAGGAGGATTTGCCTACATTCGGCTTTCCTATGATAGCCACCTTGGGCCTTTCGTCCTCTTCCTCTTCTTCCACATCTTGGGGAAAATGCTTGGCCACCTCGTCCAACATATCCCCAATCCCCAGACGGGAGGCTGCAGAAATCGGAATCGGGTCCCCAATCCCCAAGTTGTAGAACTCATAGACATCCGGCATGAATTTCTCAAAGCTGTCCACCTTATTGACCACCAGGATTACCGGCTTCCTGGCACGCCGCAGTATATCGGCCACCTTGGAATCTGCATCCACAAGCCCTTGGCGCACGTCTGTGAGGAAAATAATCACATCTGCCGTATCAATGGCAATCTGCGCCTGCTCCCGCATCCTCGACAGCATCATGTCGCCGCTGTCCGGCTCAATCCCTCCTGTGTCAATCAGGGTAAAAGACATATTCAGCCAATTCACATCCGCATAAATCCTATCCCTGGTCACTCCCGGCGTGTCCTGCACAATGGAAATGCGCTCTCCCGCCAAAACATTAAACAACGTGGACTTCCCCACATTTGGCCGCCCTACGACGGCTACGACTGGTCTGCTCATCTTGCTCTCCTAACCTCAAAAAGCCGCCGCACACATCACGGCAGCCCAAACACATCCTATGCATAGTTGCCGTGCATTTTCCATTCTTCACTGCAACAAACAGGACACCAAGTCCTGTCCGCTTGATTCTACAATATTTATTTTGATTTGTAAAGCATTTTCTGCTTCTTCCAATGTGATATCGTCCAAAAAGACCGATTCCCCACTGCGCAAAAGGTTCGAGGGCAGCAGCAGCCTGTCCCCCAAATCCCGCCCCGCCAGCTGGGAGATAATGTCCTGTCCTGTCAGAAGGCCGGAAACCGTAATCTGCTCTCCGAAGAAATGGTTGGCAATGGGGAACACTTGCACCTGCACCTTGGGGAACCGCCCCATAAAATCCGCCGCAAGCTCCTTTATGGTGGGAGCCGCAAGCGCCCCGGTGGCAATCGTGACCTTCCCGGCCGCTTTTGCATCTGCCCTAACCTCCGCAAGCGCTTCGGCAAACTCAGCCCGCAGCAGGCGGAGCATGCCCACGCCGTTCTCTAACTGCAGGTAGCCGTCATACCGCCCTTCCTCCGGAAGCTCCTGTGCCGCCAGCAGATACCACTCATCGCTGGCATGGACGAAATGCAGGCCGCACCTCTCCATGCACAATTCCTGGTAATAGTGAATCCTCTCAAGGACTGCCGCCGCATCCTCCCTGGTAAAGGGCTCTAACGGATAGAGCCCTTCCCGATGCCTGCTCAGGCCTACCGGCACAACGGAGACGCTCTCCATCACCGGCATATAGGCCATCAAATCTTGGATGCTCCTGTCAAGCTCCGCCCCGTCATTGATGCCTTTGCACAGCACAATCTGGCCATTCATAGGGATTCCGGCCTCATAGAGCCTGCCAATTTTCTGCAGCGCTTCCCCTGCGAAACGGTTATTGAGCATTTTGCAGCGCAGCGCAGGGTTGGTGGTCTGCACGGAAATGTTGATAGGCCCCATCCTGTAGGCAATGATCCGCTCTAAATCATGCTCCTTCATATTGGTCAGGGTCACATAATTCCCCTGCAAAAAGGAAAGCCTGGAATCATCATCCTTAAAATACAGAGTGTCACGCATTCCCTTGGGCATCTGGTCAATGAAGCAGAAAATGCATTTGTTCTGGCAGGACTTATAGCCATCCATCAGGGCATTCTCAAATTCAACACCTAAGTCGTCCTCATATTCCTTCTCAATCTCCAATTCCCACTCTTCCCCGACGGGCTTTCGGATGGCCACCGTCAGATATTCCTCATTGGACAGATAGTGGTAGTCAAACACATCCTCAATCTCGCTGCCATTTACGGACAGCAATACATCCCCAGGCTCCACGCCTAGCTCCTCCGCTATGCTGCCCGGCTGGACCTTGTCTATCCTATGCTCTTTCAAAACTTGTCTCCATTTCTATGGAAGCCCTGAAAATGGCCATCCAACTTCATGCACTCCGGCGCCGCCAGACAAGCGTGGCTTAATCCTCTGTGTCCTCGTCCACGACTCCTGCCACGGCCCCTGCCACAGATGCCACAACTGCAACGATAACTGCGATGAGGACTACACCGCCAATTAATAAAACTAACATCTCTCTCATCTCATTTCTTTCTATTCTTGATACAGGCACTGCAATAGGCTGTACTTTCTTTATCATAGCATACCTTGAAATATCTGTAAATGATTTCTTCCAATTCCGAAAAATGATTTTAATTTTTACAGATAGAAAAATAGCCATGTTTACATATTACTCCGGCGGTTAAATATCGCACCATCTCACTTGCCCAAATCTCCCTCTGGTGCGATATTCAACCGCCGGAGTAATAGATATTTAGCGATCAATGAGGAGGCTGCAAAAGGAGGGAGGCCGCAGCAGAATCTCTCAAGGTTCTGCATGCAGCCTCCCTCCTTCCCCCTCTATAGGATGGGTTTCCGTACTGATTTTTTCCTTTACGGACTTCGCCGTATCGCCAAATGTATGGCAGGACGGTCATTTCACCTTAACGGACTTTACGGCGCTATCCGATGTGTAGACCTTCTGCTTGCCTACCGTGCGGTAAGCCTTTACCTTATAGTAATAAGTGCCTTTCTTCACATTTTTGAAAGCTTTCTTCACAGACTTGCCTGATTTTAACGTAGCGGCTTTTTTATAGGTTCCGTTTTTCTTTGTGGCGCGGTAAATCACATAGCCGGAAGCCTTCTCTGATTTCTTGAAGGATACGGTAACTGTCCGTTTCTTGGCCACAGCCTTAGGGCTGGCAGGCGCTTTCACGATATAAGCGGAGGCCGCCTTGCTGTCTGCGCTCTTTTCGGGCGCAGCTTTTTGCGGGTGCAGGGCTTTGT
>CAOKUK010000296.1 GCA_948472595.1 uncultured Eubacterium sp. | reverse complement strand
GCTCTAAAGCAGAGGCCACATTCTCCAAAGTAATACGCTTCATGTCCGGACAGGCCTGTCCCTGGGCAGCCGGATAAAAACGCTTGCCGGGGTTCTTCTGCTTAAGCTCATACAGCACCCCAGGCTCTGTCCCAATGATATACTCCTCCCCTGCATCCCCTGTAGCGAAATCAATGATGCCAGATGTGCTTCCCACATAATCCGCCATTGCAATGACATCCATCGTGCATTCCGGATGAACCAGTACCTTGGCATGCGGATGAGCCCCTTTGGCTTTTGCCACATTTTCAGGCAAAATCCCTTTATGCACATGGCAGAACCCATCATTGAAGAGGAACTGCTTTTCCGGAAGCTGGGAAGCCACATAACGCCCCAGGTTCTCATCCGGAATGAAGTAAATATGCCGGTTCGGCAATGCCTTCACAATCTTCAAGGCATTGGAAGAGGTTACGCACACATCGGAATACGTCTTGAGCAAGGCAGTGGAATTGATATAGCAGACCACCGCCAAATCCTCATACTCCTCCCGCAGCTTCTGGATTTTCCCAACATCCGCCATATGCGCCATCGGGCAGTCCGCCAGCATGTCCGGCATCACCACCGTCTTCTCCGGATTCAGGATCTTCGCGCTCTCGCCCATAAAGGACACGCCGCAGAACAAAATAACCTTTGCATCCACCTTCGTGGCCGCCTTGCTGAGATAGAAGGAATCCCCCACATAATCCGCAACCGCCTGCACCTCGTCCCTCACATAATAATGGGCCAGGATGACCGCATCCCGTTTCTGCTTCCACTCGCTTATCTTATCTATCGTTGACATAATCTCTCCCGCTTTCTATCAAATTGGCATGCCACAGCAATGGGATGGCCTCCCGCCACAGCATCCCCCCTTTTCTGCTTACTATCTCATAATATTTGCCTCCTGTCAATCCTGGAATTGCAAATTATGCTTTACGCTGTCCCGCACCACCAAAGTGCAGGGCACGGAAATGCTCAGCGGGATGGCATTGGGCTCGCGCACCATCCGCTCCAGCAGCAGAATCACATTCTGCACCATCTCCTCAATGTTAATCCGAATACCTGAAAGCTGCGGCTGGGTCAGCGTTGCCAGCAAAGTGTCATTGTAGCTTAAAATGCTGTAATCCTCCGGCACCTGGCAGCCCATAATCTGCAGCGCCCGCAGCACTCCCATGGCCGTGGTCTCATTATAGGCAAAAAACGCCGTGGGCCTTGCTCCTTCCCCGCCTGCGCCCTTAAAATACAGCATGACCGCCTCCGCCACATCCTCCTCCTGCCACTCCAAATCCAGCAGAATACCCTCAATACCGTTCTCCTTGTGCGCCTCCATATAATCCTTGAAGAACTTCCGCCTAAGCTCCAAGGCCTGCCTCCCCGTGGAGTCTGTGGAATAGACCGGCCCTACGAAGGCAACCCTCCTGTGCCCCTGTCCCACCAGGTAATCCATGCCCTGGCGGATGCCCACCTCATAATTGGGCAAGACGGAGCAAAATTCTTCCGGATAAGGCGCAGAGTCTAAGAAAATAACCCGCGCCGTGCATTTTTTCATGGCCGCAATCTGCTCTCCGTTAAACTGCCCGATTGCCAAAATCCCATCCACCTCCTGGGAACTGGCGCTTCGGTAGCATTTGTTCTCCGCATCATACTGCATCATCACAGTCTCCATCCCATTTTCAAAGCAGCAGCTTTCCATGCTCCCCTTGAGGTACAGGTAATAGGGATCCTTCCCTGGCTCCTGGGCGCCTGCCATCTCCACAATCCCAATCTTAAGGTGCGTCTCCTTCGCCTTTTTGGCCGCCCCATGCTTGCTGGAATAGTCAATCCTCCCCGCAGCCTCCAAAATCATCTTCCTGGTATTCTCTGTCACATTCAATGTCTCATCTTCGTTCAGCACCCTGGATATGGTTGCTATGGAATAGCCTGTGATTTTCGATAATTCTTTTAATGTCGCCATATCTTTCTCTCCACTATCAGTCATCAATGAATTTCCGCACTTCGTCCCAAAGGGCCTCCGCAATCTCCTGGGGGCTTCCATTCCCATCCAGGACGGCCACCCGCTCCACGCCCTCTAATGCCCCAAAGGCTTCCATATACTTCTCGCGGACTTGGATGAGCCGCGCTTCCTCTTCAAACAGCTCCTGCCGAAACCTGTTCCTCGATATCCGCTCTAGCGCCAGCTTGGGCGAAATATCCAAAAACACCGTAACGTCGGGGCGCAGGATGTCGCTGCTTAGCTTATTTGCCTGAATCACCCACTCCATGGGCAAATCCACGCCTTGGTATGCATAAGAGGAAAAATAATACCGGTCCGTAATCACCGCAATGCCCTCCTCCACCTTATGCAAAATCCCATTCACCTCATTCAGCAGGTGATCCAGCCTGTCTGCCGCAAACAGCGGGGCGATGACCCGGTTGTCCGTCCTCACCCTCCCCGTCATAATCTGCCGGATTAGGGAGCCAATCGGGGAATCTGTCGGCTCCATGGTGGCATAGCAGGCAATCCCTTCCCGCCTCATCCGCTCCGCCAGCAGCCGAGCCTGCGTGCTCTTCCCGCTCCCGTCAATCCCCTCCAGGGCAATCAGCTTGCCTTTCTTTCTCTGTGAACCCATTTTATCCTCCATCCCTTCCTCTTGCGCCTAAATCATATCCTTGTAAAACGCCATAGCCTATATGCCCCTATTATATACTTTTAGTAAAAAAATTACAATATCTTTACCTTTTCTTCTGCCACTTTCCCAATAATAAATATTACGATTCACGGCTGCGTGCAGCTGTTTGGCTATTTGGCTGCGAGAATAAAATTTTTTTACTTTTTCCATTGCCATCCCAGCCATTTCTTACTATAATAGAACTGTCTTGTTTTATTCTTACAAAACCATACCATTCTGTTTCTGAATACTGACGAGATAATTTCTAGCATTGTTTGATCAATAGAAAGGAGCTGCATATGTGGGCTTATGAAAGTGTGTTTTATCAAATCTATCCGTTAGGGTTCTGCGGCGCCCCCTTTGAAAACGACGGCGTGGCCGCGAACCGCATCCAGAAGGTCAAAGATTGGATTCCCCATCTGGAGAAGCTGGGCGTAAACGCCATCTATTTCTCCCCTCTCTTCGAGTCGGACACCCATGGCTATAACGCCAGGGACTACCGGAAAATAGACGTGCGCCTGGGCACCAATGAGGATTTCAAGGAGGTCTGCGACGCGCTCCATGCAGCAGGCATACGCATTGTGCTGGACGGGGTTTTCAACCATGCCGGGAGGGGCTTCTTCGCTTTCCAAGATGTGCTGAAGAACCGGGAAAACTCCCGCTACAAGGACTGGTTCCACATCAATTTTGGGGGGAACTCCCATTACAATGATGGGCTGTGGTATGAGGGCTGGGAAGGGAATTACGACCTGGTGAAATTAAATTTGCGGAATGAAGAAGTCATCCAATACCTTTTGGAAAGCGTCAGCTATTGGGTAGACGCCTGGGACATTGACGGGCTGCGGCTGGACGTGGCCTACTGCTTAGACCATGATTTCGTGCGGCGGCTGCGCAGCCACTGCGATGGGCTCAAGGAGGAGTTCTTTCTGGTAGGGGAGATGCTGCATGGGGATTACAATCAGCTGATGAATGAAACCATGCTCCATTCGGCCACGAATTATGAGTGCTATAAGGGACTGCATTCCAGCTTCAACTCCATGAATATGTTTGAGATTGTCCATTCC
>CAOKUK010000295.1 GCA_948472595.1 uncultured Eubacterium sp. | reverse complement strand
GATGAGGCAATCCCTGCTCCTTTTGCTGACAGCCACAATCTGGGGAGTGGCCTTTGTGGCGCAGAGCGTAGGCATGGATTATGTGGGGCCTTTGACCTTTAACTGCGTCAGGTCCTTGCTGGGGGGGCTGGTTCTGCTTCCCTGCATTTGGGTTTTAGATAAGCATGGGGGAGGGCAAAAGCCTGGGAAATGGGCGGATAAGCAATTGCTGGCCGGCGGGGTTGCCTGCGGGCTGCTGCTGTGTCTGGCCAGCAATTTCCAGCAGGTGGGGATTGCCTATACTTCCGTAGGGAAAGCGGGATTCATCACGGCCCTTTACATTGTGATTGTGCCAATCTTGGGGCTGCTGTTCCATAAGAAGTGCAGGCCTTTGATTTGGCTGGGCGTGTGCCTTGCCTTGGCTGGGCTGTATTTCCTGTGCATGGCAGGCACAGGCGCCCAGGCGGCTGCAGATCCGATTTTTCCAGGAATCCCTATAGGGAAGGGGGACTTTTTGGTATTTATCTGCGCCCTTCTGTTTTCCGGGCATATTTTGGCCATTGATTATTTTACGGAACGGGTGGACGGAGTGAAGATGTCCTGCATCCAATTCTGGGTGTGCGGCATCGTGTCAGGGGCGGGGATGCTCCTTGCGGAAGAGCCCCGTATGGCAGAAATCCTGAGGGCTTGGCAGCCCCTGCTCTATGCGGGGGTGATGTCCTGCGGCGTGGCCTATACGCTGCAGATTGTGGGGCAGAAAGGGATGGACCCTACCGTGGCCTCGCTCATCCTCAGCCTGGAATCGGTGATTTCCGTATTGGCCGGACTCCTGCTTTTGGGGCAGAGGCTGACTGCGGCGGAAGTCTTAGGGTGCGTCCTGATGTTTGCGGCGATTGTGCTGGCGCAGATTGCAGGGAAAGAAAAAGGCTCTTGACTTGGGATGCGGCGGAGCCTTTGCGAAGGAAATGCGGTTTGCGTTTGTGAAGCGGCACTCTCAGAAAAATATTCTGCGCCAAACATTAAGGTATTCTAGTATGCGGCGCAGGGAGACAGTTTTGGGGGAAGTAAGGTCTATGTGAGAAGAAAGGAAAGCCGATGAGAGATAAAATGGGAAAGAAAAAGGCTGGCGCGGCCGCAAGGGCTATACTGGTGGTTGCGGCTGCGGCCATGCTGGGCATGGCGGGATGCCAGGATGAGGAAGCCTTAAAGAAGCAGGAGACGTACCGCCAGCTGGGAATAAAGGAGTTGAATGAGGGGAAGTATGAGGACGCCGTGAAGGATTTCCAAAAGGCCTTGGATCAGTCTAAGGCGAAGGTGGGGGATGTGGAAATCGATATTTGCTATTATAAGGCAACGGCGCAGTACAGCGGCGGAGACGCCGAGGGGGCTATTGAGACATGCACGGCCTTGGTGGATTACGACAAGAAGGATGCCAAGGCATATTTCTTAAGGGGCAGCTTTTACCTGAAGGAAGGGGAAGGGGAGAAGGGCCTTGAAGATTACGGCAAGGCCTTCCAATACGGCAAGGAGGAGCTGGAGATGTATGTCCCGGCTTATGAGAGCTTAATGGCGGCAGGGTTTGAGCACGAAGCCCAGAGCCTTTTGGAGGACGCGACGGAAGTGAAGGGGGATGAGCCGGAACAGTGCCGGGAGCGGGGGCGCATTTATCTCCTGCAAGGGTACTATGGGAATGCCAGGCAGGAATTGGACAAGGCCATCAACGCAGGGGACGACAAGGCGCTGCTGTATATGGCGCAGGTGTATGAGGCGCAGGGGGAGCCTAAGAATGCGGCGCCCTTGTATGAGAACTATATTGAGAAAAACAGCAAGGATGTCACAGCCCTGAACCAGCTGGGGGAAATGCAGCTGGAGGAAGGGAAGTATGAGCAGGCGCTGAAGTTTTTCCAGACTGCCCTGGAGGCGGATCCTGCGGGCAGCCAGCGGCTTCGGAAGAATGAGATTATCGCATATGAAAAGATGCTGGACTTCGCAGCGGCCAAGGAGAAGCTGGAGACGTATCTTCAGGATTTTCCGGAGGACGAGGAGGCGCAGAGGGAGTACGTGTTTTTGCAGACCCGCTAAGAGCGGCGCCCAAGCTTTGAATCGTAACGTTTTAAGCAGAAAGGAAAAGCAGAATCTCAATTGAGTGGTTGAAAATCCTGGCTCAAAATGATAGACTGTGCTTAAGCGCGGCGCTTGCCATCCATAGGATCAGCTCTCCTGGCGCGGGATAAGACGGATAGACCGAAAAAGCAAAAAGGAGATGCATTTTATGGAAAAGAAAACGGCAGTGTTGCTTTATCAGGGCTTTTGCAATTTTGAAATCAGCGTGGCTTTAGAAATGCTGTTTATGGCCAAGCGGCAGATTACGACTTTTGCCGCGTCAAAGGCTCCGGTCGTCAGTGAGGAAGGCCTGTCCGTTGTGCCGGACAAGACGTTGGAGGAATTGGAAATTGAGGATTACGATTCCATCCTGGTGACTGGCTCTATGGATTTGACGGAGGCCATAACGGATGCGCGCATGATGGAGTTCTTGCGGCAGTTTGACCGGGAGGGGGTTGTGATTGGCGCAATTTCCGCAGGGCCGATGCTGTTGCTGCAGGCAGGCCTGCTGGAAGGCAGGCGTTATATGGCAGGCGTGGATAAGGAATGGTTTCTGGAAGAAAACGGCGTGCCTGTGCATTTTACGATGGAGGAAATGTCTGGGATGGTGGAGTGGAAGGCGATTGGCAGCCATCCAGAATGCAAGGGCTTTTTGAAGGATGGGAACCTGATTACCTCTGTCTGCTATTGGTTTCGGGAATGGGCAATGGAATTTGGCCGGATGCTGGGCATTCCCGTGTACCCGGGCTCCTTCGGCGAAGACATGATGCAGAAACAGTAAAAGAAACGCAGGCGCCGTGCTTTGGGCGCTGCGCAAAGGGATGGCTGCCATCTCTTGCGCAGCGCCAGTAAAAGGGAAGGAAGCGGAACGTATGAACCTGAATAAAGACAATATGAAGAAGATTTTGGGGATTATCACCTTTACCCTGCTGCTGATGGCTGTCTTGATGAATATGGGGGCGGTCAGGTCCTATCTGGCGTTTCTGTGGGGGATTTTGTTCCCCTTTGTGATGGGCGGGGCGATTGCGTTCATCCTGAACCTGCCTATGGCGGCCATAGAACGCAAGCTGTTCCCCAAAGGGGGCAAGGCGGCAAGGCCAATCAGCATGGCGCTTTCTATTTTATTTGTATTTGCCATAATGGCCATTGTAGTGGTGGTGGTGATTCCGCAGCTGGGAAAGACTTTTGACAGCGTCAGCGCAGGCATGGCGGCTTTCCTGCCCAGGGCGCAGGCTTGGATAGAGGACGTCTTTGGCAAGCAGAAGGATATTGTGGCCTTTGTGGAATCCCTGGAATTTGACTGGAAGAGCTGGCTGGATGGGATAAAAGACTTTGCCTTAAGCGGCGCAGGGAGCGTGATTTCCTATACGATGTCTGCCACCATGGTGGTCATCAACGGCGTTATGACATTCTTTATCGCCCTGGTCTTTGCCCTCTATATCCTGAATCAAAAGGAAACTTTGAAAAGGCAGTGCATGAAGGTGATGGAGGCCTTCCTGCCCCCAAAGGCGGTGGACAGGGTCTGCCATGTGTGCAGGCTGTCCCATAAGACCTTTTCAAAATTCATTACGGGGCAGTGCTTAGAGGCGTTGATTTTGGGAGCGATGTTCTTCGTGAGCATGACGATTTTCGGCCTTCCCTATGCCATGCTGGTGGGGGTGCTGATTGCTTTCACG
>CAOKUK010000294.1 GCA_948472595.1 uncultured Eubacterium sp. | reverse complement strand
GGCGCTGCTGTGCCATAATGGCGTGATCCGAAAGATGGGGCGGGTGGACAATGGCAGCGCCTTTTTGGATAATTTCCCTTTGGAACGGGCAAGGGGGATTACGGTGTTCTCCAAGCAAGCCGTGCTGCGGGATGGGAAGGATACAGTAACGCTTTTGGATACCCCGGGCCATGTGGATTTTTCCGCAGAGATGGAGCGCACCCTCCAAGTATTGGATTACGCCATCCTGGTCGTCAGCGGCTCCGAAGGGGTGCAGGGGCATACCCGCACCTTGTGGCATCTTCTGAAGGAATATGAGGTTCCGGTGTTTCTGTTCGTGAATAAGATGGATCAGCCTGGGGCGGAGAAAAGCGAATTGCTCAAGCAGCTTAGGGCTGGGCTGGATGACAACTGCCTGGATTTTACGGAGACGGATACGGAGGCGTTTTATGAAAGCGTCGCCATGTGCCAGGAAGAGGCGCTGGAGTATTTTCTGGAGCATGGCAGGGTGGAAGAAGGGCAGATACAAGATTTGATTGCCAGGCGGGAGATTTTCCCCTGTTACTTTGGCGCTGCCATAAAGCCGGAAGGGGTGGCGGAATTTTGGGAGGGCTTCCTGCGGTTTTCCAGCCAGCCGGCCTATCCGAAAGCATTTGGGGCAAAGGTGTTTAAGATAGCCAGGGACAGCCAGGGGAACCGCCTTACTTACCTAAAGGTGACCGGGGGAAGCCTGAAAGTCAGGGAAGCCATTTCCCCCAGCCAGGAAAAGGTAAGCCAAATCCGCATCTATTCCGGGGAAAAATATGAGGCAGCCCCAGAGGCCTTTGCCGGTGCAGTCTGTGCGGTCACAGGTCTGACAGACACCTGCCCTGGCATGGGGCTTGGCTTTGAGGGGGATGCGGATCAGCCGTTCCTTTCGCCTGTCCTGACGTATCAGGTCATCCCGCCGCCAGAATGCGACAAGACAGTGATGCTTTCTTACCTGCGCCAGCTCCAGGAGGAGGAGCCGGCGCTCCATATTGCATGGAATGGGCATCTGCAGGAAATTCAGGTGCAGATTATGGGGGAGGTGCAGCTGGAAGTCCTAAAGAGCCTGATTGCGGACCGTTTTGGGGTGGAGGTCTCCTTTGGGGCTGGGAACATCTTGTATAAGGAGACGATTGCCCATCCGGTGGAAGGCGTGGGGCACTATGAGCCTTTGCGCCATTATGCGGAGGTGCACCTTCTGCTGGAGCCGGGGGAGCCGGGGAGCGGGTTGGTGTTTGACGCTGTCTGCAGCGAGGATGCTTTGGATCGGAATTGGCAGCGGCTGGTGCTGACCCATTTAGAGGAGAAAGAGCATCGGGGCGTCTTGACAGGCTCGGCAATCACGGACATGAAAATCACCCTGGTGGCAGGGCGCGCCCATCAAAAGCATACAGAGGGCGGGGATTTCCGCCAGGCTACCTACCGGGCGGTGCGCCAGGGGCTGATGGAGGCGGAATCTGTGCTTCTGGAGCCGATTTACCAATTTCGCCTGGAAGTGCCGGATACGATGATAGGGCGCGCCATGACGGATATCGAACGGATGGGCGGAACTTTAGAGCCTCCCTTTGTGCAGGGCGGCAGGGCTGTGTTTACGGGAAGTGCCCCGGTGGCGGCCATGGGGGATTACCAGAAGGAGGTGGCGGCCTATTCAAAGGGGAGCGGAAGGCTCTCCTGCTCTTTGAAGGGCTATGAGCCATGCAAAAACCCACAGGATAGGATTGCGCAGATTGCCTATGATCCGGAACGGGATTTGGACAACCCCACAGGCTCCGTATTCTGCTCCCATGGGGCGGGGTTTGTGGTAAGCTGGGATCGGGTGAAGGATTATATGCATCTGGAAGGCCTTAAGGCTTTGGCAGGGCAGCGGGAGAGTAGGGAGAGGGAAGGGGATTGCAGGGGGAGCCTATGGGAAGAGGGTGGGCAGGAGATAGGGGAGTATGGGCATGGGGAGGCGGGCGTTGGGATAGCCTTAGGGGAAAAAATCCGCCAGGAAAGGGAACGGCAGCAGCAGGAGAAAGCTTTCATAGGAGAAGATGAAGTGGAAGCCATCCTGTCCCGCACTTCCAATGCCAATAAAAGGGAGCGGGAGGGGGGGTGGAGGAAATACCATAAGAAAAAGGCGCAGCCATCCCAAGGGGCGGGTGCGGTGACGCGCTCCTACAAGCAGGCAGAGCCCAAGGAGGAGTATCTGCTGGTGGATGGCTATAATGTGATTTTTGCCTGGGAGGGCTTGCGGAAGCTGGCGGAGGAGAATATAGACGGCGCCAGGGGGAGGCTTTTGGACATCCTGTGCGACTACCAGGGAATCAGGAAGTGCCATTTGATCGCCGTGTTTGACGCCTATCGGGTGGAGCGCCACAAGACGGAGGTCTTAGATTATCAGAATATCCATGTGGTGTTTACCCAGGAGGCGGAGACGGCAGACCAGTATATCGAGAAATTTGCCCATGAGAATGCCAAGAAGTATCAGGTGACGGTGGTGACTTCGGATGGCCTGGAGCAGATTATTATCCGGGGGCAGGGGTGCGCGCTGATTTCAGCCAGGGAGTTCCAAGGGATTGTAAAGCATGCCAGAGAGGAAAATTATCAGGAATACGCAAGAAGGCAGGAGGCCGGGAAACGATACTTGGGCGAAATCATCGCAGAAGGAATCGGCAGGAAGCCTAAGGGTAACGAGCCCCAAGACAGCCCGTGACAAAGCGTTGGGCGCCAGACTGAAATCAGGCGCGGCGCCTTCTGAGAGTACGAAGGAGAGGATAAGAATGCTTGGAAAAACACATATGGCAGTCGGTATTGCCGCGGCGTTGGCGTTTACTGCGCCAAAGACAATCGGGGAGGCGGGTATGGCTGTGGGCGTTGGGGCTGTGGGCGCATTGATTTCAGATATCGATGTGGAGTCCTCCGGCTCTTGCCGCAGGGCGAATCTGGTGATACTGCTGGTGGCGGCTCAGGCGGCAGCTTTGCTGGCCGCAGATTACTTTTTGGGGATGGACCTCCTGTGGAGGGTTGCGGGGAATGGGAGTGCGGTGAGAGTGCTGATGGGCGTCCTGCTTTTTGTGGGAATCTGCGTGTTTGGGAAAGGGCAGCCCCATCGCTCCTTCATGCATTCCTTCCTTGGCCTGGCCTTGCTGGATGCGGCCCTTGGCCTGGCATTTCCGGCCTTTGTCCCGTATTTTACCGTGGGATTTTTGTCCCACCTGGCTCTTGACCTCCTGAACCAGAAGGGCGTCAAGCTGTTCTATCCCTGGAAGCCAGGCTTTTGCTTGGGATGGTTCCATGCCCGGGGACTGGCGGACCGGCTGCTGTGCATGGCGGGGTGCGCCCTGTCGGCGCTGATGTCTGTGAGGGCTTTGTTTGAAATTTTTTAAGCGTGCCGTCCGCATCATAAAAAGGCTAAAAACAGGGCAAACTGTATTTTAGTGGATTGTGCTGGGGGGCAAAGTGTGGTACAATCAGGAAGGATGATGAAAGGAGGACGAGCAGTTGGAGAAAATTGCAGTGGTAACCGACAGCAACAGCGGGATTACGCAGGAACAGGCGAAAGAGTATGGCATACACGTTTTGCCCATGCCTTTTTTCATAGATGGGGAGACTTATTTTGAGGATATAGACCTAACCCAGGAGCAGTTTTACCAGAAATTGGAAGGGCAGGCGGAGATTTCCACATCCATGCCTTCCGTCGGGGCTGTGACGGATCTGTGGGACAGCCTTTTGAAGGAACATGAGGCCATTGTGCACATTCCTATGTCCAGCGGGCTGAGCAGCT
>CAOKUK010000293.1 GCA_948472595.1 uncultured Eubacterium sp. | reverse complement strand
AGGAATTATGTGGATAGGTTCCTGGAAGAGAATGGGGTGGTGCTGCGCCCGGAATTTGAGCTGGCCACCAGCAATATGCTGATCCAGTTTGCCAGGAAAGGCCTTGGGGTGGCCAGCGTGGTGAGGGATTTTGCAGAGGAGTTTTTCGAGCGGGGAGAGCTGTTCCTGCTGGAATTTGAAAAGCGCATCCCCAAGCGGGAGTTTTGCGTGGTGACGGACGCCAATATCCCGGTGTCGGCGGCAGCGGGGAAATTGTTGGATATGATAGGATTTTAGCAGCGCCAAAGATAACCAGCCTGAAATTGCGCACAGAAGACGTGTTTGGAGTGTTTTTGCAGGTTGTGAGGCATGGCTTGACAGCGGTTCATTTGGGGTGAGGTGGCGGGGGCGTAAAGGTTTCCTATCAGGAAATCTTTCGCCGGAACATAAGGTAATAGCAGTTCAGCTCGAAATTGCCGCAGTCTCGTTTGGCTTTTGGCAGGCATTCAAATAGCCGTTCTTTTATCGCAGGGTTTAAAAGCTCTGCCCGAAGCTCATCTTGAATCCCATTTACATGGAAAAACTTTTGGATTTCTCGGATTGCTGTATCTAGCTTTCGCTTTTCCACGAGGAAATCCATATTGTAACGAGTCTGTGCTTCCCATTCGCTTAGCATTTCCGAGTGGTCGTCAATCCAATCTGTAATGATAAGGTTTGCATTATGGTCAAAGACCATTTTTATGAGTTTTGGAATCCTATGTGTGTTTGGAACCGTAACTCCGGCGCACTCTAAGGAGCCTTTTAATATTTTTTCTACTGCCTGCTGCAAGTGGTAGGCGGCAATGTTTAAAATCATTTCATCATTGTAAGGTTTTTTCCAAATCATGGCTGCTGCTTCATAATCCATCTGCGCACTTCGAAATAAACGGATATCGCACATTTTCTCACCTCTCAAAGAGCAGTAATCCAGTCTGCTCTATTTCTTGGTATAATTTATTGTCAGGCTGCAGGTTCGTGATAATATCCAGTTCGCAGTCTAATTCAGGGACGTGCGCCAGCTTTTTCCGAGGGTCGTATTTTTCGATGTAAAGGTCAATGTCGCTGGCGCTGCTGCACCGGAATTCCAGAGAACTGCCAAATAAGGCTATTCGGCGGATATTGGGGTCTTTGCTTAATTCCTGGATTAGTTTTTCTGTCCTGCGCTGCATGAGCGGGTGCACGCGGTTTGCTTTTGGGAAGGCAACCCCTTCCATGACAGGGAAATCCCACATGTTTTCTATATGATCCATTAATCGCTCCTTTCTAAAAATGACAGGATGCTTGCGCAAAATGCGCAGCCTTACGCTTCAAGTTTATTATAGGGCATAAGAGCATTTTCTTCAATGTTTTGTTTGCGTTTTGTCTTTGCATTTTCCGTACGATATGATAAAATGGAAAAAAATGTGCGCTTTGCGCACGGAATGGAGGAACATATGGACAAGTCAAATGTATATTTCACGTCCTTTAAGGCCACAGGCCAGGAAAATCTATTGCAGAAGCTCCACCGCTTGATGAAGACCGCAGGGTTTGAGGCAATTGATTTTCAAGAAAAATACGCAGCCATTAAAATCCATTTTGGCGAGTACGGGAATCTGGCTTTCCTTCGCCCCAATTATGCCAGGGTCGTGGCAGATTACGTGAAGGAGCTGGGCGGCAAGCCCTTTTTGACAGATTGCAACACTTTATATGTGGGCAGCAGGAAAAATGCCCTGGATCACCTGGAGACAGCGTATGTCAATGGCTTCTCCCCATATCAGACCGGATGCCATGTGATAATCGGGGACGGCTTGAAGGGAACGGACGAGGCAATTGTCCCCATTGACGGTGAGTACGTCAAAGAAGCCAAGATTGGGCAGGCAATCATGGATGCCGACATCCTGATTTCGCTGACGCATTTTAAAGGCCATGAGATGGCAGGGTTTGGAGGGGCGCTTAAGAACCTTGGGATGGGGAGCGGCTCCAGGGCAGGCAAGATGGAGCAGCACTGCGATGGCAAGCCAAGCGTGAGCCAAAGCGCCTGCGTGGGCTGCGGCGCCTGTCTGAAAATCTGTGCGCACGATGCGCCAAAAATCACAGGCGGGAAGGCGGCCATCGACCATGAGAAATGCGTAGGCTGCGGGAGGTGCCTGGCTGTCTGCCCCAAAGACGCCATAGCAGCCGATTTCCACGATTCGATTGCCGTATTGAACTGCAAAATCGCCGAGTACAGCTTGGCTGTCTGCAAAGGTCGGCCTTGCTTCCATATTTCCCTAATTTGTGATGTGTCGCCTAACTGCGACTGCCATGCGGAAAACGACATCCCAATCATTCCAGACGTGGGCATGCTGGCTTCCTTTGACCCTGTGGCATTAGATCAGGCGTGCGTAGATTTATGCAACCAAATGCCGCCCATTGAAAACAGCGTCTTAGATGAGAACATCAAAGAGTTTTGCGATGATAAGGATTGCGACCATTTCCATATGACCCACCCTGATACAGAATGGAAGAGCTGCATCGCCCATGCAGTGAAAATTGGCCTTGGCACAAATCAATACGAATTAATTCGAATATAGAATTGACAAAAAATACAGGATTTGTTATCATATTTTTAGTGAAAACGCACAATAATATTCACAAAATAATATGGAACCATTATCCATAGTATCAGAAAAGGAGGCATTTTTTATGTTATTCCAGACTACGACAGAGCATGAGCAGTTTCGGGCAAAGATTCGGTCATTTGCGGAAGAGGAAATCAAGCCCATAGCCTTTTCCCTGGATCAGGAGAACCGTTTTCCGGAAGAGGCAGTGAAGAAGCTGGGCGAGATGGGCTTAATGGGAATCCCATATCCCACAGAGTACGGCGGGGCAGGCCTTGACGTTGTCAGCTATGCCATTGCGGTAGAGGAGCTTTCCAGAGTGGACGGCGGTTCCGGCGTGATACTTTCCGCCCATGTCTCCCTTGGTTCCTATCCAATTTTTGCCTATGGGAATGAGGAGCAGAAGCAGAAATACCTGGTTCCATTGGCAAAAGGGGAGAAGATTGGGGCCTTTGGCCTGACAGAGCCCAATGCAGGCTCCGATGCCGGCGGCACGGAGACCACGGCAGTAGACAAAGGCGATTACTATCTCTTAAACGGCGGCAAGATTTTTATCACTAATGCGCCTAAGGCAGATACATATGTAGTGTTTGCGGTAACTACGCCGGATATCGGCACCCGTGGGATTTCCGCTTTCATTGTGGAAAAAGGCTGGGATGGCTTTGAGTTCGGCGACCATTATGACAAGATGGGCATCCGTTCCTCCACCACGGCCGAGCTGATTTTCAATGACGTGAAGGTGCCCAAGGAGAACCTCTTAGGCAAGGAAGGGGAAGGGTTTAAGATTGCCATGTCCACCTTGGATGGCGGGCGCATCGGCATTGCCGCTCAGGCTTTGGGGATAGCACAGGGAGCCTTTGAGCAGGCCTTAGATTATTCCAAGGAGCGCATCCAGTTTGGGAAGCCTATCGCCGCACAGCAGGGCATTTCCTTCAAGCTGGCCGATATGGCCACGAAGCTGCGCTGCGCCCGTTTCCTTGTGTATTCCGCAGGGGAGCTGAAGGGAGCCCATGAGCCCTACGCCATGGAAGCGGCCATGGCAAAAATGTATGCGTCAGACATTGCCTTGGAGGTGACCAACAGCGCGCTGCAGATTTTCGGCGGCACAGGCTTCTTAAAGGGCATGGACGTGGAGCGGATGTACCGAGACGCCAAGATTACCACTATCTACGAGGGC
>CAOKUK010000292.1 GCA_948472595.1 uncultured Eubacterium sp. | reverse complement strand
GCGTGGTCGTTCTTAGCCGCTGCGGCTTCCAGGTCGCGGAAATCGCTGGAGATATTGGAAAGGCCCTGCACGCCGGATTTCTTGTTCAGCACGTTCATGACGCCTTCCAAATCCATGCCTTCCTTCTTGGCCAGGTACTCCATTGCGCCTGGGTCAATATCACCGGAACGGGTGCCCATAATCAATCCCTCCAATGGGGTCAGGCCCATAGAGGTGTCGACGGACTTGCCATTCTTCACGGCGCAGATGGAGGCGCCGTTCCCCAAGTGGCACACAATCGTTCTAAGCTCGCTGTAGGGCTTGCCCACAATTTCTGCCGCCCGCTTGGAAACGTAGCTGTGGGAGGTGCCATGGAACCCATATCTCCTCACCTTGTATTTCTCATAATATGCATAGTCAATGCCGTAAAGGTATGCCTCTTCTGGCATTGTCTGGTGGAAAGCCGTGTCAAATACGCCTACCATAGGCACGTCTGGCATCAGTTCCTGGCAGGCCCGAATCCCTATCAGGTTGGCCGGATTGTGCAGGGGCGCTAAATCGCTGCATTCCTCAATGGCCCCAAGCACCTCTTCGTCCAGTATGGTGGAGGCTGCAAATTTCTCCCCTCCATGGACGATTCTATGGCCAACTGCGCCGATTTCCCCAAGGCTCTTCAACACGCCCGTGCTGGGGTTCACCAGGGCGTCCAAAACCATTTGGATAGCTTGCTTGTGGGAAGGCATGTCCGCATCGGTAACTTCCTTCTCCCCGCCTGACTTCTGGTACACCAAACGCCCATCCAATCCAATCCTCTCGCATAATCCTTTTGCCAGCACTTCCTCTGAATCTGAATTGATTACTTGGTATTTCAAGGAAGAGCTTCCGCAGTTAATCACTAATATGTTCATTTTCTTCTCCTTCTTTCCAAAAAAATACAAGAATACATAATGCCTGTAGATAATATCCCAATACCATTATAAACCAATTTCCTTTTTCACACAAGCAAAAGGATGCAAAAATCGCCCCACATCACAAATCCAGGCTGCGCATAATCACGCCGCCCCCTAAGACGGTATCGCCTTCATAGAACACCACGGCTTGCCCCGGCGTGATGGCGCGCACCGGCTCCTGAAAGCGGCACTCCACGGTATCTTCCCCTATCCTTTTCACAATGCAGGGGGCGCCTTTGTGGCTGTAGCGGATTTTAGCCAGAACCTTGCGCTCCCCTTCCAAGTCCGGGATGGACATAAAATTCAGGCGGTTGGCCAAAAGCGCCTTCCCAAACACGTCTTCCTTAGAGCCAATGACCACCTCATTGCAATCCGGGCGGATTTCCGTGACAAAGACGGGCTTGCCCAAGGCTAGGCCGAGGCCTTTGCGCTGGCCGATGGTGTAATGGGTGATTCCCAGATGGCGCCCAAGGACGGCCCCATCCTTCGCCACAAAGTTCCCAGGCTCCTGGACACTGCCTGTTTCCCGGTCTATGAATTTTGCATAGTCCTGGTCTGGGATAAAGCAGATTTCCTGGCTGTCCGGCTTGTCTGCCGTCCGAAGGCCCAGCTTGGCCGCCAGGCTGCGGATTTCCTCCTTCGCATAATCCCCCACAGGCATTAAGGTATGGGATAGCTGCGCCTGAGTCAGGCTGTACAGCGCATAAGTCTGGTCTTTGGCGGCTGTGGCAGATTTCTGCAGGGCGAACCTGCCGTTTGGAAGCCTTGCAATCCTCGCATAGTGGCCTGTGGCGATATAATCTGCGCCAATCTCCATGCTGCGCGAAAGCAGCGACTCCCACTTCACATAGCGGTTGCAGGCGATGCAGGGGTTGGGGGTGCGGCCCTTTTTGTATTCCTCCACAAAGTAATCTATGACGCGCGCCTGAAACTCCGATTGGAAATTCATGACATAGTGCGGAATCTCCAGCATTGCGGCTACCCGCCTGGCATCCTCCACGGCGGACAGCCCGCAGCAGCCCCCCTGCTCCTCCTGCAGCCTTTCGTCCTCCTTCTGCCAGACCTGCATGGTGACGCCTATCACCTCATAGCCCTGCTCCTTCAGGAGCCAGGCTGCCACAGAGGAGTCCACGCCGCCTGACATTCCCACTACGACTCTCTTTTTCTCCATAAGCCTATCCCTGTCTTAATAGTCCTCTTCCTCTTCTTCCTCACTGATATCGCTTTTGGGCTTCTCTAAGCCCTCAATGGCGATATGGTTCTTCTCTGCATAATCCCAAAGGGCGGCATGGATGGCCTCCTCAGCCAAAAGGGAACAGTGCACCTTAACGGGGGGCAGCCCGTCCAAGGCTTCCATGACTGCTTGATTCGTCACTTTAAGCGCCTCCTCAATGCTCTTCCCCTTTACCAGCTCCGTCGCCATAGAGCTGGTGGCCACGGCGGCGCCGCAGCCAAAGGTCTTGAACTTCACATCCCGGATGATTCCCTCATTGTCAATGTCCAGGAAAATCCGCATAATATCGCCGCATTTGGCATTGCCCACCGTGCCCACGCCGCTGGCATTTTCAATCTCCCCTACATTCCGGGGGTTTTTAAAATGATCCATTACTTTTTCGCTATACATCTCTTCCTCCATGTTTTCCATTCGGTCTATTCTTCGTCTTCTTATTTGGTAGATTTCATATAATCCTCATACAGCGGCGACATTTCCCGCAGCTGCGCCACGATTTCCTTGATTGTCTCTATGGTGTAGTCAATGTCTTCCTTGGTGGTGTCCCCGCCCAGGGTCAGGCGAAGGGAGCCATGGGCGATTTCATGGGGCAGGCCGATGGCCAGCAGCACATGGGACGGATCCAAGGAGCCGGAAGTGCAGGCTGAGCCGGAGGAGGCGCAGATGCCCTTCATATCCAGCATAATCAGCAAGGATTCCCCTTCCACAAACTGGAAGCAGATATTGACATTATTCGGCAGGCGGTTTTTGCGGTCGCCGTTCACCCTTGCAAAGGGAATCTCCTTCAGCACCCGACCAATCATGTAATCCCGAAGCTTGCTCTCCCGGCTGGTGCGCTCTTCCATATCCGCCAAGGCCAGCTCCGCAGCCTTCCCAAAGCCTACGATTCCTGGGACATTTTCCGTGCCCGCCCTGCGCTTGCGCTCCTGTGCGCCGCCATGGATGAAGGAGCGGATTTTCACGCCCTTGCGGATATAGAGAAAGCCAATGCCCTTCGGGCCGTTCAGTTTGTGGCCGCTGGCGCTCATCATGTCTATGCTGCAGGCATCCACATCAATAGGCACATGGCCAAAAGCCTGCACGGCGTCCGTATGGAATAAAATGCCATGCTCCTTGGCAATCCGCCCAATTTCCGCTACCGGCTCGATGGTGCCGATTTCATTGTTGGCAAACATAATGGTAATGAGGATGGTGGTGGGGCGGATTGCTTTCTTGAGCTCCTCCAGCTTGACCACGCCAAATTCATCCACATCCAGGTAAGTCACCTCAAAGCCGTTCTGCTCCAGCCACTGGCAGGTATGCAGCACGGCGTGGTGCTCAATCTTGCTGGTGATGATGTGGTTCCCCTTGGCCTTGTAAGCCTCGGCAGCCGCCTTGATCGCCCAGTTGTCCGACTCGCTGCCCCCCGCTGTAAAATAAACTTCGTTCTCTTTGGCGCCGATGGCCTTGGCAATCCGCTCCCTGGCCTGGGAGACAGCTTCCCTGCTCTTTGCGCCAAATTCATATACGGTAGAGGCGTTCCCATAGGATTCTGTAAAATACGGGAGCATGGCCTCCACCACCTCCGGCGCGGTCCTTGTCGTGGCCGCATTGTCTAAATATATCATTCTTCCCATTTTTCCTC